>JAWGXY010000048.1:0-13476 GCA_032572035.1 Streptococcus parasanguinis | reverse complement strand
ACATTGGTGCCATCTGGTGTCTTGTAGTCATCCCCAAAAATAGCGATCTTCTCGCGTTTGCCTTGGGCTACTTGTAAGACGATCGGCAAGAGATGGGTCTCTGGTCCATGGTCTTCTCCGATGGATCCATCTGGCTTAGCACCCGCTACATTAAAGTAACGAAGGGGCACGTACTTGATGCCGTAGGCTTGATCAGCCCAGCGCATGATGGTTTCCATCATGAGCTTGCTTTCCCCGTAAGGATTAATCGGCTTTTGTGGAGTGGTTTCAAGAATCGGAATTTCTTCTGGAATGCCGTAGGTGGCAGCAGTTGAAGAAAAGACGATGTAGTGCACCCCACATTCATGCATGACTTCCAAGAGTTTGACCATGCCTGCTGTATTGTTATCAAAATATTTCAATGGATCGGCCATGGACTCAGCAACCAGTGAATAGGCCGCAAAGTGGATGACCGCATCGATATCGGCATGTTCCTTAAAAACAGTGCGCATAAAGTCTTGATCCGCCAGGTCTCCTTGGTAAAAGACGGCATCTGGATGCACCGCTGCACGGTGGCCTGTGACCAGACTATCAACCACGACGACTTTTTCCTGTCCTTCATTGACCAAGCGGTCCACCATGTGGGAACCGATATAGCCAGCTCCTCCGAGTACGAGTATTGCCATTTGTTTTCCTTTCGCTTCTTGTCTTCTCTCTTATTGTACCAAATTTCTGCCGCTTCTCCACACTTAAAGTGTCGCAACAAAGCGTCTAAAGGCAGCTTGTCCTTCTGCTGTTCTCTTGTAGACTCCAGCATCTTCCAGCACGCGCGCAAAGATCTGGCCAACCGATTCACGGACAAGGGCCTCTGCCTCTGCTTCTTCTGTGATGGCTGGGTGAGTGGCTTTCAAATCATCTGCCCAAGCCTGGTGGTAGGTTGCCACTGTATTCTCACGTCCAAGCAAATATTCTTGAACCTGCTTGAGCTCTTCCTTGAGGCGAGGTGGCAAAATGGCCAAGCCCATGACTTCGATCAGGCCGATATTTTCTTTTTTGATGTGTTGCACATCCGCGTGCGGGTGGTAAATGCCATCGGGATGCTCTGGTGAGGTTTGGTTGTCACGGAGCACCAAGTCCAATTCATAATGCCCATCACGAATCCGTGCAATGGGGGTAATGGTATGGTGGGGCTGACCATCGGATGCTGCTAAGACCTGAACAGCTGGATCCGAGTAGCCTCGCCAGGCTGTGAGGATATGGTCTGCCAGGGCAATCAATTGCGCCTTGTCATCTGATTGCAGACGAAGAACTGACATGGGCCAGTTGACAATCCCTACCGATACAGCCTCAAATCCCTCAACGCTAAAGCTTTCCTCAACAGGAGCCAGCTCCATAGGGAAGGTATGTCGTCCGCCTTGGTAATGATCATGAGTCAGAATGGACCCCCCTACAATGGGCAGATCTGCATTGGACCCTGCAAAATAGCCTGGAAAAGTCTCGACAATGGTCAAGAGTCGCTCAAAGGTCTTGCGGCTAATGGCCATGGGAACATGCTGGCTATCGAGGAAAATGCAGTGTTCATTGAAGTAGGCATAAGGGGAATATTGAAAGCCCCAATCATGACCGTCCATATCAAAGCGAATAATCCTGTGATTAGCCCGGGCTGGATGGTCTAGGCGACCTTGATAGCCTTCATTTTCAAAACACAATTGGCAGGCTGGATAATGACTAGCTTTGGCAAGCTTGGCCGCCGCAATGTCTTTAGGATCTTTTTCAGGTTTTGACAGATTGATGGTGATTTCAAGAGAACCGTAGGGAGTTTCTGCCTCAAAGGCAATGTTTTGCGCAATCGCTTTGACCTTAATGTAATCATTGCGCATAGAGAGGGCATAGAAATCTGCAATCGCGTCTTCTTTGGACTGACGGTAGGTCTCCCAAAAGCGATGGTTGACCTGACTAGGGCTAGGGGTGATCCAATCCATCAACTCCGCACCCAAACTGTCTTTTGCGGCCATACCATCCTGGATCTTGCTATTTGCAACAGCGATCTCTACCAGCTGATCTTTGAGTGCGATCAACTCTTCTTTTTGGGCTGGAGCATCTAGCCCTTCTTCTCCAACGCGACTCATGATGCGATTTTTTAGATAAATCCGATCCATCTCTTCGTAGTCACTTGCCGCAATGACGGCTGTGACAAATGCATCTAATACCTGTTCTGTCATCCTATCTCCTTTTTAATCAAGTACCCGTGTTCCTGCCGCAACTTCTGCAATATAAAAGCTAGGCGCATAGCCAACGACTTCTTCATAGCGTTTGCCGACAGCTTCTTTAAATGCTTCAACCTTATCTTTGTTTACGAGGGCAATGGCGCAACCACCAAAGCCTGCTCCTGTCATACGAGCGCCCAAGACGCCTTCTTGTTCCCAGGCTGTATGCACCAAGGTATCCAATTCTAGACCTGTCACTTCGTAGTCATGCTCCAAGGATACGTGGGAAGCATTCATGAGACGGCCAAAGCCTTCCAAATCACCTGCTTCAAGGGCCTTACGAGCTTGGAGAGTTCGTTGGTTTTCAAGTACAGCATGGCGAGCTCGTTTGATGCGATTTTCATCCTTGATCAAGTAGCTGTAGGCATCAAAAGCCCAGAGATCCAGTTCCCCTAAGGTTTGGATATCCAATTTTTCTTGGAGTTCAGAGACGGCGGTTTCACATTCTGAACGACGTTCATTGTATTTTGAATCCGCTAATTCCCGGCGTTTGTTGGTATTCATGATGACTACGACATTGTCTTTGAGGTCCAGCGGTACCAGATCATACTCTAGGGTGTTGGTATCGAGATAAATAGCCCGTTGATCAGCTCCCATACCGATGGCAAATTGGTCCATGATCCCAGAGTTAACTCCGATGAAGTGATTTTCGGTTTGTTTTCCGATCTTGACCAGATCTAGACGATCTAACTGAAGATCATATAGTTTCTCAGCGATAACGCCAATCAAGAGCTCAAGGGAAGCTGAAGAAGAAAGACCAGATCCATTTGGAATATTGCCGTAGACATAGACGTCCATTCCGCTATCAATGACATGACCAGCTTCTTGCAAGAAGTGGAGTACGCCTTTTGGATAGTTGGTCCAGTTGTGTTCTTTTTCAAAGTGGAGGTTTTCAAGCGGAACTTCAATGATCCCCTTGTCTTCAAAGTTTCCTGAGAAGAAACGCAAGACCTTGTCCTCACGCTTTCTTGCCGCTCCGTAGGTACCAAGTGTAATGGCTACTGGGAAGACATGCCCACCATTATAGTCCGTGTGTTCACCGATCAGATTGATCCGTCCTGGTGAAAAGAAAGTGTGGTCAGCCTTTTCCCCAAAGACAGCCTGGAACTTTTCTTGTAAATCTTGAGATGTGATTGTTGTCGTCATGAGAAACTCCTTTAGTTTTGTAAACGTTTTTATACTTGTATTATATCTGATCAGAAGTAAAAGTTCAAGTGTTTTTAGTAAAATTTTATTTAATTTTTATTTTATATTTAAAAAGCCTACAATATAGGTTTTAAACCATATTTTATTTCCAACTAAATTGGTATCGTTCGAGTTAATATTAGTAAAACTTTACTAAAAAATCTCAATTTGGAAATCACCCAATTGAGATTCTTAATTCATTAGTTTTTCTTTCTTGGATAGACAAAAGATCCAAGGAAGGTTAAGAGGCTGACACCCATAAGGGAGAGGAGGTTCCCTGTTTGACCGGTTTTTGGCAATACCGATGATGCAGGACTGGCTGAAACACTTGCAGGAACCTGAGCAGTGTCATGTGATACAGAAACCGGAGTGACTTGTGGACCATCAAGAGGGCTCACCTTTTCTTGCTTGCTAACAAGAACCTGTGTTCCAGTGTGACCAACCTCTACTGGTTGTGTCTGATGGGTTGGATCTTGAACTGGTGAAGTTGGATCTTGGGTTTCTGGTGTTGGCAATGGTGCAGGTGCTGGATAGAAGAGACCATGACCAATACGGTAGGCGTACTCTGTTTCCGACATTTTACCGTCTACAATTTTTGGAATATCAACCGGTAAGGTACCTAGATGTTCTTTGCCATTGAAGATGACTTCCACTCCTGCAGGAATATTAGGACCAAATGCATTGTCTGGTTTGAGGGATTCCGTTGGATCCATTCCCTTATTTCCATAGACTGCCAAAATGGCTTTGGCTGCTGGATAGTTGGCTACATCATAAGGTTTAGAGATAGAAAGGACAGCTGCCTTCTTATGGTTGGTATTGGCATAATTGACGATCTCTGTTGGGATCTTGGTCCGCCAGAAATCTTTATCCAGTTGCCCTTCATAACCGATCTCTGAAATGACTACGATGTGAGTCGCTTTTTCAAGATCTTCTTTTAGACTATCCAGAGTAGATTCTTTAGTGAAGTTCTTGGCCACAAAGGAGGTGTCTTTTGGAAGCACTCCGTCAGCAATTAAGCGACGCATACCCAAATCGAGTCCAGGAACTTCGTTTTCAAAAGCTCCTAAGAGTAAGACATGGTCCCCTGTTTGCACCTTAAATGGCAAGGTATTGTCTTCATTTTTTACAACCGTCACCGCTGCTGCTGCAATCTTACGTTCCAAGTCACGGTTGAGACTAGATCCGACTGCTTCTTCTGCTTTTTCAGCTGTCCGAGCACTTGGATCAAAATTTAGGACCCCACGTTTTTCTTTGAGAGTCAGAATCCGACGAACCGACTCATTTAAGCGCTCTTCTGAAATGTCACCGGTTTTCACGGCATCTACCACTGCATCGACAATGGTATCAATCTTGCTCAAATCGGCTTTACTGCGAAGGGTCGTTGGCATCAAGACTAGGTCAACTCCTGCTTTGATGGCCATTTTCACAGCTTCCACCTCACCGAAGTTCTTGGCAATGGCATCCATTCCCATGGCATCGGAGACAATCACGCCCTTATAGCCGTATTTCTTCCTTACCAAGCCCGTTAAAATATCATCTGAAAGTGTCGCTGGAACATAGATTTTCTCACCCGTTTCTTTTGACACGACCTGATCTTTTTCAATTTGAGGGTATTGGATATGAGCCGTCATCAAGAGGTCTACCCCTTCATCCATAGCTTTTTTGAATGGAAGGAGTTCCAATTTTTCAAGCTCAGCAAGAGATTTATCTACCAATGGCAGACCTGTATGGGAATCGACCGCTGTATCTCCATGACCTGGGAAATGCTTGGCTGCTACAGCCACATTGTAGTCCTGAATCCCCTTCATCATCGGAATACCAAGATAGGCAACCCGATTTGGGTCAGATGAGAAGGAACGAAGCCCAATCACAGGATTTTGAGGATTGTTATTGGTATCTAGAACCGGAGCAAAGTCCACATTCAAGCCTAGCGCAGAAAGTTCACGTCCGATGATTTGACCGGCTTCTTTCGCTAGTTTGGGATCATTGGTAGCCCCAATGGCCATATTGCCAGGAAGGGCTGTACCTGTCCCCAAGCGGTAGACGATCCCCCCTTCTTGGTCGATGGCTAATAATAGCGGAATCTTCCCGTTATTGGCTTTGTTTTCAATCGCTGCCTTTTGCATATCTTGCGTCAGAGCCAGGGTCTGCTTGGTCTCTTTGACGTTTTCAGCAAAAAGAATGACGCCTCCAAAATCATATTTATCAATCGCATCCGCTACTTCAGCATTGACCTTGGTGAGATCCTGTGGCGACTCCTGATTAGCCTCCTGCCACTTACGGAAGTCCGGCATGATCATTTGAGTCACCTTTTGTTTAAGTGGCATGTTTTCAATCAGTTTTTCAACTTCCGGAGAGGCCGTCTCTGTCGATGTTACTGTTGGGGAGGCAGCAGGGACAGCTGCACGGTCTGTTGAAGTCGGCGTTTCGGCCACTTCTCCCTGATTTTCTGTGGTGCTTTCTGGCGTTGGAGAAGCCACCACCTCTTCTACTGTTGCTACCGGTTCGTTGGCTTGATCCGACGCTTGAGCTGTGTCTGCTTTTGCTGTCTGAACGGATAATAGAGCAAAAGCCGTTAATAGGGCCGCAGATGGATAAATTATTTTTTTCATAAAGCGACCTCCTTTCTTTCAATAGATATTGTACCATTGTTTTATAGCTTTGTAAACGGTTGCAAGGCGCTTGTTTTAAAAAAGGATAAGCATTTTTTACTTATCCTTTAGTTCGTTCATATTTTTTTAAAACACCATTTCTTGACCATTTTCTGTCACTTGGTAAGTTCCCTCAGCAAGATCGATTCGGGCTACTGCTGTGACAGTTTGGTCTTTATTTTGGCGCGTGATGACAATGGTATGATCATCTGGTGTTTCCACCTCAATGCTTCCTTCTAGGTCAAAAGCTTGCGAGTTATTCCGGAAACTAAAGAGCTTGAGAAGGGATTGCACGACCGGCCGCTCCACTTCTTGAGCAATTTCTTCATTGCTGTAGTAATGACGGTTGATATTGCGGCCTTCTTTGGTGTTTTCTAAGAGTTCCAAATCATTCTTCCCGGCTAGGAATCCAACATAATAAACTTGTGGAATACCTGGTGCAAAAGCTTGAATTAAGCGGGCTAGGAAGTACTTACGATCGTCATCTCCAAGCGCAGAATAGTAGGTCGAATTGATTTGGTAGATATCCAAGTTGTTGTACTCTGCTGTTGAATATTTGCGTTTAACATTTGCCCCAACCTTATAAAGCTCATTTGAAGCATAGTCAATCTCTTCATCCGTCAAGATATCCTTGACATCGACCACCCCAATCCCGTCATGGGTGTCCAGCGTCGTGAACTGCTTCATCGGACTCATCTTCAACCACTTGGCAAGGCGCTCCACTTTTGAGCTATAGAGGGTATAGAGGGTTACCATGGGTAGCGCGAAGTCATAGACATAATAGTCGTGATCGGCAATCTTAAATTGAATGGAATAGTGCTCATGAATCTCTGGAAGAAGCTCAGCACCGTAGCCTGCTGCCATATCGCGCACCTTATCCAACAAATCCCAAATGTCTGGCTCAACGAAGAAATCATTGGTGTCCAATTTCTTCACCGCATAGGCAAAGGCGTCCAAACGAATGAGGTCACAGCCATTGCTTGCCAGGTGTTCGATAGTCTTGCGAATAAAGTCCATGGTCACTTCCTTGGTCACGTCTAGGTCAATCTGCTCTTCCCCGAAAGTATTCCAGAGATGCTCAGTCGTCCCATCCGCAAAAGTGATTTCTTGCTTGGGAGCTCGGTCTTTGCGCTTATAAATCAAATCTACATCTGCTTGAGTCGGACGATTCTCCGGCCAGAACTTGTCCCAGTTGAGAAAGAGGTCCTTGTAAGCACTTTGGTCGTGCTTTTCTTGGTAGTCCTTGTAGTATTTAGACTGACGAGAAATGTGATTGATCATAAAGTCAAACATAAGATAGTACTTGTCGCCCAAGCGTTTGACATTTTCCCAATCTCCAAAGGCTGGATCCACTTGGTCATAGTCGACAGGCGCAAAGCCACGGTCACCAGTTGATGGGAAAAATGGCAAGAGGTGAACCCCACCTACTGCATCCCCAAAGTGCTTCTCCAGATTTTCATAGAGATCCTTCAGGTTATTTCCTAAGCTATCTGAGTAAGTAATTAACATGGTTTTGTTTTGAATTGGCATAATGGTTCCCTTTCTTTTTTGAAAGCCAAGTCTTTGAGGACCTGGCTTTCATAAGTTTTTCTATTTTAGAATTACTTCCTAGGATACGATTGAAATCAGCAAGCTGAATCGTCCCTTTGTATCTGGAATTGAACACGCCCTAAGCTCTGTGTGAAAAAGATGAATCTTCAAAGAAGCCAAGGCTTCTTATTCAGATTCCCTATTTTCACTGTGAGCTTTTAACGGGCTTTGTATCTTGTTATTTCACTGCGCCATTGCTCATTCCTGCGATGATATGGCGTTGGAAGAAGAGATAGACAATGGTGATACTGATAATGCCGACAACGTAGGAAGCAAAGCTTGGTCCGTAGTCGTTGAAATATTGGCCTGCGTAGTTGTATTGGAACAAAGGCAGGGTCCACATTTTGGAATCGCGGTTCAAGACAAGGAGTGGCAACATGAAGTCATTCCAGAACCAAAGAGCATTGATGATCATGGTTGTCGCATGCATGGGTTTCATCATTGGGAAGATGATACGGAAATAGGTTGTAAATTTATTAGCCCCATCGATCTCTGCTGCTTCATCCAGACTTTCTGGGATAGAGATTTTGATATAGCCGACATAGAGGAAGAGGGTCTGTGGAATCGCATAAGTCAAGTAGAGCAAGATCAAACCAAAGGTGTTAGCCAAACCGAGTTTACTCATCATAACCGTAATCGGAATCATGATAACTTGGAAAGGTACGAAAATCCCAAGAATCAAGAGAGTGTACATGATAGTAAAGGCTTTTCTCTTACTCATATTGCGGGCGATGGAGTACGCTGCCATTGGGATAAAGATCATTACTGCAAGTAAAGACAAGACAGTGATGACGACAGAGTTCCAATAATAGCCTCCGATTCCATCAGCCAAGAGTCGACTAAAGTTGTCCCATGTGAAGTTCGTCGGGAATCCAAAGAAATTGTCTACGATATCCTTGGTGGGTTTGAAGGAACTAAAGAGGGTGGCAAGGAGCGGCACTAAAATCAGAACCGATCCCAGAATCAATAGAATATATTTGCCAATCAAGGCTTTTCTTTCATCTTGTTTCATCGTGCTTCTCCTCTTAAATTTCAAATTTCTTAGATACTCTCAATTGGATGATCGAAATCACTACAATCAAGAAGAACAAGATTACGGCAATGGCATTGGCATAACCGAATTGGTTATTTTTAAAGGCGTAATTATAAACCAAGAGCCCAAGTGAAGTTGTAGCATTGTTTGGACCACCACCAGTCATGGCAAAGACTTGGTCAAAGGCGGTCAGCCCACCTTTTAGGGCCAGGATAAAGACCATAGAGACACTTGGTAGCAAGTAAGGCAATTCAACATTCCAGAAGACTTGCTTGCTCGTTGCACCATCGATTCTGGCTGCTTCTGTAATCTCAGTTGGAATGGATTGCAGACCAGCTAAGAAGATAATGATAGGCATAGCTACCCCTTGCCAAAGAAGGACAAAGACAGCCGCAAAGATCGCTCCCCACTTAGTCCCTAAAAGACTGGTTTGGAGAAACTCAATATGAAGGGCATTCCCAATCGCTGGTAGACCGTAGTTGAAGACTTGTTTGAAGATCAACGCCACTGTCAAACCAGACAAAACAGCTGGGAAGAAGAACCAAGCACGGAAGAAGGTTTGGCCTTTGATTTTAGAGTTCAAGACACGCGCAATGAAGATCCCTAGGGCAATCTCACCAACCACCATGGCAATCGTGATGATCGCAGTAAAGCCAATGGCATTCATGAATTTTGGATCCATGAAAAGGAGCTTAAAGTTGTTTAAGCCAACAAACTTGTAGTTATAGGTCAAACCTGTCCAGTTGGTAAAACTGTAAAAGGCTCCTTGGAACATTGGCACATAGAAGAAAATTGCTTGTAATAAGAGGGGAATGACCACAAAAGCCCATGCCCAATATTTTTGTAATACTTTTTTCATCGTCTCTCTACTCCTAATCCACATCCGCTTTCATCGGGTTAAAGAAGGCATTCAAATCATTGACCATTCCTTGTTTATCACCTGTCAAGACATAGTTCATCGTCAAGGTATGGAAGTCTGCTTCACTGGTCCAGTATTGTTGCAACCACACCAAGTGACGATCCGTAAAGGCATATTTGGTCATCCCAGCAAGCGGTGAATCCTCTCCTGCTTGTTTGACCCCTTCGATCGCTGTTGGAGATCCGTCCACATCATAGTACTTTTGCATGACTTCTGGACGGGTCATGTATTCCACAAAGGCATTGGCTTCTTTTGGATGTTTGGTAGTGGCTGAGATAGACCATGCCAAGTCTCCCGCACCAACGGTTAAGCTTTGTCCTTTTTCTTTCCCTGGAATCATGAAAGTCCCAACCTTGAATGTCGGTTTTTGTTCATTGATCGCTGTGATGGCCCAAGACCCATTTGGTGTCATGAGGACATCCCCTCGTGCGAAGGCACCGATAACGTCTGTATAGCCAGCACCTTCCCAGTTCTTTTGTTTCGAACCATCCATGCGAAGGATATCCATGACCTTGATGTCATCTTTCATAATCGGATCAGACAATTTAATAGCATTTGGCTGAGAATAACGAAGGTATTGGTTGGCTTCTTTTCCTCCACCTGCTGCTGTCGCAAAGGCCAATTGATTGTACCCATTGAGGGTCCAAGCATCTGCACCTGCAATTCCAAATGGTGTTTGTCCTTTAGCAACGATGTCTTTCACCAACTGTTCGAACTCGTCCCAAGTTTCAGGAACCTTCAAGCCCAACTCTTCAAATTTATCTTTGTTGTAGTAGATTCCGTAAGCATTGGCTGTGAAAGGAACGTTGTAGACTTTTCCATTTACAGCATATTTTTCAGCGTAGCCGTTTTTCACGCGTTTGAGATAGTCTTTATTGCTTAAATCTTCGAAGACACCCGCTTTCGCCCATTCTTGCAGTTCGATCGACTGTGGGTAAATATTGACTACATCTGGCACATCCCCTGCGAGAACACGTGTTTTCAATACTTCACCACCATTTGGTACATTGACAACTTTGACCTTGACCTTTGGATTTTCCTTTTCAAAATCACGCGCGATTTCTTCCAAGGTTTTGGTCATTTCTTTTTTCTGGTTGAAATACTCGATGGTCACTGTGCCATCCGCAGATTTTCCATCGTTGGAGCAGGCACCGAGCCCAAACAAGGCTAGGCCTGTAGTCGCAAGAAGTCCGATTTTTTTATACCATTTCATTTGGCTGTCTCCTTTTATTTTTTGACAAAAACATATTGTTTGCTGAGGAAATCTCCCTGAGGAAGAACGACGGTTAAGCCAGCATACATGAGCTCGGCTCCTGAATAGACTTTATCTGTCCCTTCTAGGCTATAGAGCGCATCTTCTTCCACCCCTTTGAGTTTCAGGGTCGGCTCGATCTCTTCAACCGTTGATAAGACTCGTACATAGGTTAAAACCGTACGGTCTTGATAAGTGAACTGGACGGCTGCTTGATTGCTTCCTTGGCTTGGATTGATCAAGCGGTAGTGTTTTCCGAATTGAACAACTGGTCGAATCGTTTTGTAATGAGCGACTTGAGCTGCGATCCGATCCAACTCTTCTTGCGGAAGACTGGTTAGATCCAATTCATAGCCCAGATTTCCCATCATGGCTACATGACCTCGCGTTTCAAGTGGTGTCATCCGTCCCATCTGGTGATTTGGCACTGCTGATACGTGAGCCCCCATAGAAATGGTTGGATAGAGATAGCTAGATCCATACTGGATTGGAAGTCTAGCAATGGCATCCGTATTGTCACTTGCCCATACCTGAGGGAAGTAACGCATCATACCAAGGTCGTTGCGACCACCACCACCGGAGCAGGACTCAAAGAGGATGTTCTCATACTTCTCTGTTAAGTAAGAAACCACTTCATAGAGACCCAAGATATAAGCATGGGATTGCATCTTGGTTTCAAGGTAGGTTTTCCCATTTCCAAGTTTGGTGATATTGCGGTTCATATCCCATTTGATGTAGTCGATCTCATGCTTTCCAAGTAAGTCATCCAAGACCTGCTTGATATAAGAAACCACTTCTTTATTTGCGAAATCGAGTACTAGTTGATTCCGTGAATAGGTGTGTTCATAGCCTGGGACTTGAATAGCCCAGTCCGGATGAGCCCGGTAGAGGTCGCTATCAACAGAAATCATTTCTGGCTCCACCCAAAGGCCAAATTGAAGTCCCTTGCCGTGGATGCCCTGGATCAGTTCTGCAAGGCTTCCTCCTAATTTTTCTTCATTGACAGTCCAGTCACCAAGGGCCCGATTGTCATCATAGCGATTGCCAAACCAGCCATCATCAAGAACAAAGAGTTCGATTCCCACTTTTTGAGCCTCATCTGCTAGCTCCAATAATTTGTCTTTTTTAAAATCAAAGTAGGTGGCTTCCCAGTTGTTGATGAGAATTGGACGTTCTTTATGAGCAAAGGGAGTTGGAATGATATGGTCTTGGACAAACGCTTGACTCTCTTGACTGATACCAGTCAATCCCTTATGGGAGTAGCTAATCATGGCTACCGGCGTATCAAAGCTCTGATTCGGTGCCAACTCCCAGGAGAAGTTTTCTGGATTGATTCCCAATCCAACCCGAACTTCATTGAGTTGATTCTTTTGAACAAATCCTTCAAAATTTCCACTGTAGAGCAGTTGGAAGGCAAGGGCAGAACCGGCATCTTCGGTCACTTCATGCTCAGCAAGGATCAGGGCTGGAGTCTGAGCGTGTCCAGAAGCACCACGGTTCGAGCTAATAGAGAAGATTCCTTGCTCTACTTGCTGGCGGCGGACTGTTTTTTCTCTCGCATAGGCCCCTTGAAGGGTGATGACATCGTAGTCACCAGCTGGGACATCGGCCAACACACTAAGGGCCTTGTGGATCACGACGGTTTCATCACTACAGTTTTCAATCTTTGAAAAGCTGGTGATGGTTGCCCGATCTTCGTAGGCTGTGTAATAGAGGGTCAAACGCAGGGCCGCTTCATCATCTTCAAAGACCAAGGCCAAGGTTTCAGCCTGATCTACCGAGTGAGGATTGGGAAGACCAGTTGCCTCGACACTGCCAGAGTAGATATTAGCTCCGACATAGAGGAAATCCGTCACCTCTGTAACGCCGTGCTGGATTTGAATCGACGGCTTTCGGAAATCTCCAAGCCCGTGCTGTCCTAGGATCTGACGCTGGGAATCCAAGCTGAAGGTTCGATTGTCAGGTGTTGGATTTCCAGAGAAAGCATGATCCTTCTCATGCACCGTATTGGAAAAATGATAAGACGGGATCGGACGCCCCAGATGCTTAAGCATCAGGTAGCCATCTCGATTTTCAAGGATCAGGCTCAGTCCCTTACTTTCTACATAGAACAAATTTTGTTCGATACGAATTGCCATATCTTCCTCCATTGGACCCGAAAAAAATATCACTATGTATTTTTAAATTCAGTTCCAATAACTTTCTTTTTTCACATGTCTTTATTTTACTCATTGTAAACGCTTTCGAAAATAGAATTTTGTTGGACATATATGGTAAAATGTTAGGTAGGAGGTTTACCCATGTTAGTCTTTTCTGAATACCAAACCGATACCATTGACCTAGCCCTTGATTTTTATGGCTACGAAGATTGCCCCAAAAACTATGAATTTGGCCCTAGCGTTCGGGATAATTTTGTTCTGCATTATATCACCAAGGGAAAGGGAGTCTTCCACTTCAATAATAAAGAAATCCACCTAGAAGCAGGGGATCTCTTCCTTCTCCCCAAAAATAAGGTGACCTACTACAAGGCAGATGAAGAAGAACCTTGGTCCTACTACTGGATTGGCATCAGTGGTACCAAGGTGAGTGATTTCATGCGT
>JAWGXY010000047.1:0-13526 GCA_032572035.1 Streptococcus parasanguinis | reverse complement strand
TTTCAGTTAAAAGGTTGAGACGAAGATCTTGACCTTTTTATGATAGGGGAGAGTTATCACTATATAGCGTATACATAGCTAGAAAAAGATGTTAAAATAGAACAAAACTTTTTTAAGGAGATGAGAATGAAAAAGATTTTTAAATGGACCTTATTTGCTGTGGCGACCTTGAGTCTAGTAGCTTGTGGGACTGGTGCTCAAAAGACCAATTCGCAGCAAGCAAAGACAGAAAAAGCAGCGAAAAGCTCTGCATCTGACGGTCAAGTCGAGGTGAGTTTAAAAGGAGGGCAATACATCAAACCACCTGTCCTCAATGACTCAGAAGACGGAACCTATTTAGCCCTTCAATTAGAATTTAAAAATGTTGCCAAAGAATCTATCAACGTGTCAGATTCAGATATCACCATTTACGATGCAGATAATAACAAGGTCAAATTGCAGTCAGGAATTTATGACCACAGTGAAGCCTTCCAACTGCTCAAGAGTGATCAGTTGGCCCAGGATAAAAAATTAACCGGCTATATCGTTTTTCCAGTCGAAAAAGGCAAGAAGTACGAAGTGCAGTATGAACGAAAAAACTATAGCTCTGATAAAAAATCCAAGCCTTTAAAATTTGCGGTGGATTCTTCTCAGTATGAGGATAAGGTGGAAGCTTCCACTATTCTAGCAGATGAATACATCAATCAAGTTTACTTTAGTGGCCAACGAAAGGTCAAAAAGGATGACGCTTTTGTTTTGGGAACTGATTTGAAAAAGGAACGCAGTGATTTCCGTGCGAAATTTGCGGCTGATTTTACTCGTCAATTGCATGATTACCAATTCCCTGAAGAAGAAGTGACCCAGTTTATCGATGCTTATGAAAAAGAAAATGCTAAGCGTGCGAAATTAACCTATAAGGTTAAACAATATCTCCCGGACAAGGTGGTCATTAGTCTAAATCCTGAGACGGTCAGCATGGAAAAGACGATCTTAAACCACATGCAGACCTTCTATCAGGAACATCGAAAAGACTATCCAGGGATCATCGAAGCGAACCAGGCTCAAAACAAAGCCTATAGAGAGGAAATGATGGCTTCTCTTGCAGATCGCCCCTTGACGACGCCGGATCGGTACGACTACCAGTTGACCTTTGTTAAGAAAGATGGCAAATGGGAAGTAGAAAAAGCCTATAATAGTGATAGCTTAATGGAAAAATTCGAGGGAAATCTTTCTTAATGCGGAAGTTGGCACTCCAAGGACATGTATCTAGGAGTGTTTTTATCTATAGTTTGAAACTATATCAAAACCCAAGAAACAAGAATTAGACGGAAACACCTATTAGTGATAAAATAATTTTAAGTTTGAAAGGAGATGAAGGCTTGTGGCTTTTTCTTATGAAGAGTTAGCAGAGATTCGCCACTATATCCACCAACACCCAGAATTGTCTGGTCAAGAATACCAGACAACCGCCTTTCTAAAAGAGCGTTTAGAAGAGTTGGGGATCCGTATTTTAGAGAGTGGACTAAAAACTGGTCTGATTGCAGAAATTGGTTCCGGCCAACCGGTGGTGGCACTTCGAGCAGATATCGATGCCCTTCCAATTTTGGAACAAACGAATCTGCCCTACCAAAGTCAGAATCCAGGAGTCATGCATGCATGTGGCCATGATTTTCATCAAACCAGTCTTCTGGGAGCAGCAGCTCTTCTCAAGGAAAAAGAAGACCAGCTTGAAGGAACTGTACGCTTGATCTTTCAGCCAGCAGAAGAAATCTCAGAAGGTGCTTCTGATGTTTTGGCAACAGGACTGTTGGAGGATGTTCAAGGAATTATTGGTTTTCACAACATTCCTCAGCTAAAAGCAGGGCAACTTGCTTTGAATGCTGGAGCTATGATGGCAGGGGTTGAGAAATTCAAGGTTACCGTGACAGGGGTTAGTAGTCATGCCGCAAGACCAGATTTGGGAGTTGACACTGTAACGGCCGTCACAACCATGGTTCAGAATGTACAATTATTAATTTCACGGACCATTTCTCCCTTTGAAACAGCTGTTTTGTCCATTACGCACCTGGATGTGGGCTCAACCTGGAATGTGCTCCCAAAATCAGGCTATTTTGAAGGAACCATTCGTTCTTTTAATCCAAGTGTGCAAAGAGACTTGAAGGCACATTTTATTTCCATCATTCGACACATTGCAGAAAGTCTGGAAGTAGATGTGGCTTTTGAGTGGGGTGTGACACCGCCCGTTACCTTTAATGATGAGGAATTGACGCAGGTAGTTTGGGAAGCTTCACAAGGTTTGGCTGAAGTGATCCCAGCGAATCCTTCTACTGCTGGAGAAGACTTCGCCTTTTACCAAGAGCGAATTCCTGGAGTCTTTGCCTTTATCGGTTCAAACGGAGAGCCGGATGCGCCAGACCTCCATCATGATCACATGACCATCGATGATGCAGCCTTTGAGGTATCAGTTCCCTATTATGTTGAAAATGCGCAAGCTTTATTGCGGTATTTTAAAGCAAAGGAAGCGTGATAAAGAAAACCTATCACCTCCATAAAAAATATATATTAGGCAAGTAAATGCTTTTTTGATAAAATTAAAAAATACTTTTAAAATGGCGTTTTATGTGCCTGAAACGAATAAGGAGATCCTATGAATCTAAAAAAAGTGATTAAGTATTCTGCTTTAGGATTAGTTGCAGTCCTTGCAACCAGTGCTTTAGTAGCATGTTCATCTGGCAAATCAGCCAGTGGTAAGAAAACCATTGAAGTTGGTACTGTTGGAACAACCAAACCATTCTCTTACGAAGAAAAAGACGGCAAGCTAACCGGTTATGAAATCGAAGTTTTGCGTGAAATCTTCAAAGGTTCAGACAAATATGAAGTAAACTTTAACAAAACAGAGTGGTCTTCAGTCTTTGCTGGCTTAGATAGTGACCGTTTCCAAATCGGTGCCAACAACATTAGCTACTCAAAAGAGCGGGAAGAAAAATATCTCTATCCAAATCCATATGCTCGTAATCCACTAGTATTGGTCGTACCAAAAGATTCTTCTATTAAATCTTTGGATGACATTGGTGGCAAGAAAACAGAAGTTGTTCAAGGAACATCTACTGCTAAACAATTAGAAGATTACAATAAAAAACATTCAGATAATCCAACCGACTTGCAATACACAGATGGAACGATTCAAACCATCATGGCCAATCTAGCGGATGGTCGTACCGATTACAAGATCTTCGAACGGATTTCTGTAGATACCATCATTCGTGATCAAGGCTATGACAACTTGAAAGTCATTGAGCTTCCAAGCGACCAACAACCTTATGTTTATCCAATTATTGCAAAAGAGGATAAAGACCTTCAAAAATTTGTCAACAAACGCATCAAGGAACTCTATGACAATGGAACCCTTGAAAAATTGTCTAAAAAATACTTCGGTGGTTCTTACCTACCAGAAGCAAAAGATATTAAAGAATAATATTTATTTAAAGGAGATTTTAAAATGAAATTGAAAAAAATTCTTGGTTTAACAGCTCTTGCAGCTATCGCAACGTTTGCTCTTGCAGCATGTGGTTCTTCAAACTCATCTAGCAAAGATGGTGAAACAACAGTTAAAGTGGGTGTCATGACTTTGAGCGACACTGAAAAAGCTCGTTGGGATCAAGTTCAAAAGAACTTGGATGACGCTAAAACAGGGATCAAATTGGAATTCACTCAATTTACAGATTACTCACAACCAAACGTGGCTGTAAAAGATGGTAGCGTAGATATCAATGCATTCCAACACTACAACTTCCTTGATAACTGGAATTCTAAAAACGACAAAGCCCTTGTTGCAGTAGCAGATACTTACATCGCTCCAATCCGTCTTTACTCTGGTACAGAAAACGGTAAAAACAAATACACTTCTATCAAAGAAATTCCTAAAGGTGGAACAATCGCTGTACCAAATGACCCAACAAATGAAAGCCGTGCCTTGTATGTCTTGCAATCAGCAGGTTTGATTAAATTGGATACCAAAGATGGACAATTGGCAAACGTATCAAATATCAAAGAAAATTCAAAAGATTTGAAGATCTCTGAATTGGATGCTTCACAAACACCATCTGCTCTTCCATCAGTAGATGCTGCTGTCATCAACAATACCTTCGTTCGTGAAGCAGGCGTTGATTTCAAAAAAGCTATCTATGTTGAAAAGAAAGACAACAACTCAAAACAATGGTACAATTTGATCGCTGCTAAGAAAGATTGGGAAAAATCTGATAAAGCAAAAGCTATCAAAGAAATCATCAAAGCCTATCACAAAGACAATGTGAAGAAAGTGATCGAAGAATCTTCAGAAGGAATGGACCAACCAGTCTTTTAAGATTCGATCTCAAGTGTATGAAGGAGGTGGAGAAGCAATTCTCTACCTCTTATCGTGTATTAGGAGGAATGCATGCCTTTTGCAACAGAAGCGGAACAAATTCGAAAATTTGAAAATGATGAGGTCGCACAACATTATTTTGAAGTGTTGCGAACCTTGATTTCAAAAAAATCCATCTTTGCTCAACAAGTAGGTCTCAAGGAAGTGGCCAACTATTTGGGGGAAATTTTTACAGCTGCAGGAGCCAAAGTCGAAGTTGATGATAGCTACACAGCCCCTTTTGTGATTGCCAAATTTTTCTCCCCAAATCCAGACGCAAAAACCATCATCTTCTATAACCACTATGATACAGTACCAGCGGATGGAGACCAACCTTGGACGGGAGATCCTTTTACCTTATCGGTTCATTACGGGACCATGTACGGTCGAGGGGTTGATGATGACAAGGGACATATCACAGCTCGTCTCACAGCTCTTCGAAAATACATTCGTGAAAGTGGCGATTTGCCAGTCAATATCACCTTTATCATCGAAGGGGCAGAGGAGTCCGCATCGACTGACTTGGATAAATACTTGGCCAAACATAAGAAACACTTGCGTGGGGCGGACCTCTTAGTTTGGGAACAAGGTACCCGAAATAATCAGGGTCAGTTGGAAATTTCCGGTGGTAGCAAAGGGATCGTCACATTTGATATGGTGGTGAAGAGTGCAGAAGTGGATATCCATTCCAGCTATGGTGGCGTGGTGGACTCTGCTTCTTGGTATTTGTTAAATGCTATCGCCAGTCTTCGTGACAAAGAAGGCCGAATCTTGGTGGATGGGATTTATGATCAGATCCAAGAACCCAATGAACGCGAGCTAGCTTTGATTGAGCAATATGCCAACAAAGGACCAGAAGATGTAGCGGAAACCTATGGTCTAACCCTTCCAATCTTGAAGGAAGATCGAAAAGAATTCCTGCGCCGTTTCTATTTTGAACCAGCCTTGAATATTGAAGGTTTTGGTTCTGGTTACCAAGGTCAAGGTGTCAAGACCATTCTTCCAGCAGAGGCACGTGCTAAGATGGAGGTGCGCTTGGTTCCAGGACTAGATCCCAAAGATGTCTTAGAAAAGATCAAGCAGCAATTGAAGAAAAATGGCTATGATCAGGTCGAATTGGTCTACACTCTCGGTGAAATGAGTTACCGAAGTGATATGAGTGCCCCATCGATTTTAAATGTTATTCAGCTGGCCAAAGATTTCTATAGAGAAGGGGTTTCAGTTCTTCCTACAACAGCGGGAACAGGACCAATGCATACGGTATTTGAGGCTTTGCAGGTACCGATGGCAGCCTTTGGAATTGGCAATGCCAATAGCCGTGACCATGGGGGCGATGAAAATGTGAAAATCGCCGATTATTACACCCATATTGAATTGATAAAGGAGTTAATAGCAAGTTATGAGTAAAGCAATGATTCAGCTGGACCACATTGATGTGACCTTCCAGCAAAAGAAACGTCAGATTCAAGCTGTCAAAGATGTGACCATTCAGATCAATGAAGGCGATATCTATGGGATTGTGGGTTATTCCGGAGCCGGAAAATCGACCTTGGTTCGGGTGATCAATCTCTTGCAAGTGCCTAGCGCCGGAACCATTACTGTGGATGGAGATGTGATTTATCAAGATCAGGTGACCTTAAAACCAGCTGCCCTAAGAGAGAAACGTCGGGATATCGGGATGATCTTCCAACACTTTAACCTGATGGCTCAAATGACTGTCGCAGAAAATGTTGCTTTCGCCCTCAAGCATTCTAAATTAAACAAAGAACAAAAGAATGAGAAAGTGGCGAAATTGTTGGAACTAGTTGGTCTAGCTGACCGTGCAGAAAATTACCCAGCCCAATTATCTGGTGGTCAAAAGCAACGAGTTGCGATTGCGCGTGCCCTTGCCAACGATCCAAAGATTTTGATCTCAGATGAGTCAACTTCAGCCTTGGATCCAAAGACGACCAAACAAATTCTAGCTTTATTGCAAGAATTGAACAAAAAACTAGGCTTGACCATTGTCTTGATTACCCATGAGATGCAAATTGTCAAAGATATAGCGAACCGAGTAGCTGTCATGCAAAATGGCGAATTGATCGAAGAAGGATCTGTTTTAGATATCTTCTCGAATCCGAAAAATGCCTTGACCCAAGACTTTATCACTGTTGCAACAGGAATCGATGAAGCCATGGTGAAAATCAACCAACAAGCGATTGTGAAGAACTTGCCAGATGATTCGATTTTAGCGCATCTCAAGTATGCAGGTTCTGTAACAGATACAGCGATCATCAATGATATTTACAAGCAGTACCAAGTATCTGCCAACATTTTATTTGGGAATATCGAGATCCTTGATAACACGCCTGTTGGAGAGTTGGTGGTCATCTTATCAGGTGAAACTCAAAATCTGGAAACGGCCAAAGCTGAGTTAGAAAATGCAGGAGTTTCCGTGACTATTGTGAAAGATGGGAGAAAAGCATGATCCAGTTAATTCAAACATATTTACCAAATGTCTATAAATTAGGGTGGTCTGGCCAGTATGGTTGGGGAACCGCTATTTACCTGACACTTTATATGACCGTTATTTCCTTCATTATTGGTGGATTTTTAGGTTTAGTGACAGGGCTTTTATTAGTCTTGACCCGTCCAGGTGGCGTCATCGAAAATAGAATCGTTTTCCAAATTTTAGACAAAATTACTTCTTTGTTCCGCGCCATTCCCTTCATTATCTTGTTGGCCTTTATTAATCCATTGACCTACTTGCTCTTGAAAAATACCATCGGACCTACAGCAGCCCTTGTTCCATTGTCCCTAGCTGTCTTTCCATTCTTTGCCCGCCAAGTTCAAGTTGTCTTGTCCGAATTGGATGGAGGCGTGATTGAAGCGGCCCAAGCCAGTGGGGCAACCTTCTGGGATATTGTCGGTGTCTACCTTCGTGAAGGGCTTCCAGATTTGATCCGCGTAACAACCGTGACCATCATTTCCTTGATCGGGGAAACCGCCATGGCTGGTGCCGTTGGTGCAGGAGGACTAGGAACCTTAGCCATTAACTACGGGAAAAACATGTTTAACAATGATGTCATCTTTGTAGCGACCTTATTGATTCTCATTCTGATCGTTCTGGTCCAATTTATGGGCGATTTCCTATCCAAGAAAATTAGCCACCGTTAGGATCGGTGTCCTATGAATAGAATAAATGGTAATCAGATGAAACAAGTTGGAGCCTTCGCCTTCCTCTATTTTCTTGCGATTGGACTGGGGGTCTTAGTTGGAAACCTGGTGGATCACCAAGGAAATATGTTTTATGCGCCCGCCTTTTCAGCCCTTATTGGCGGTCCTATTTACCGCTATTACTTGGAAAGAATCAAAGCAATTGGCGCCATCTTTCTAGTTGGCTGCGTGATCGGATCCTTCTTCCTCTTTTCGCGTCACGGTGCAGGTGCCTTTATTCCAGCCTTGATAGCAGGGAGTTTTGCGGAGATGCTTGCTTCAAGTAGTCGTTTTCGCTCGAATTTACGAAATGCCTTGTCTTTTGTCATTTTTGCCTTTGTGACGACAGGGCCCATTCTTATGATGTGGTTCTATCCAGCCAGTTACCGCATGTCGTTACTGGATCGTGGTAAATCGATAGACTATGTCAATCGGGTGATGGTATCACCAGATCTAGCGACCATCACTTGGTTTGTCCTCACGGTCATACTGGGTGCTGGATTAGGATGGGGACTATCGAACATCCTTCTTCCATTATTGGCCAAAAAAGGAGATAAAGATGCACAATAATTTACTAGTTCTTCAGTCAGACTTTGGTTTGGTGGATGGAGCAGTATCAGCTATGATTGGGGTTGCTTTAGAAGAATCACCAACCCTTAAAATTCACCACTTAACTCATGATATTACCCCCTACAATATCTTTGAAGGGAGTTACCGTCTCTTTCAGACAGTAGATTACTGGCCAGAAGGGACAACCTTTGTTTCGGTGGTCGATCCTGGTGTCGGTTCCAAACGAAAGAGTGTCGTAGCTAAAACGGCGAAAAATCAATACATTGTCACTCCGGATAATGGAACTCTCTCTTTTATCAAGAAACATGTAGGGATTGTTGCTATCCGTGAGATTTCAGAAGTGAAGAACCGCCGGGCCAATACAGAGTTTTCTTATACCTTCCATGGGCGTGATGTCTACGCCTATACAGGAGCTAAGTTGGCCAGTGGCCATATTAGTTTTGAAGAAGTCGGACCAGAACTCAGTGTCGAACATATTGTGGAAATCCCAGTGGTTGAGACGGTTCTTGAGGATAATCTTGTTAAAGGTGCAGTTGACATCCTAGATGTGCGCTTTGGTTCTCTTTGGACTTCCATTACTCGGGAAGAGTTCAATCATTTGTCACCTGAATTTGGGGAACGTTTTGAAGTGACCATCTATAACAATGACATGCTGGTTTATCAAAACCAAGTAACCTACGGCAAGTCTTTCGCCGACGTGCGGATTGGACAGCCAATCCTTTATATCAATTCCCTTTACCGTGTTGGTCTTGCCATCAACCAGGGATCCTTTGCCAAGGCCTATAATGTAGGAGTTGGGGCTTCTTGGCATATCGAAATTAGAAAAATAGAAAATTAATAGGAGATAAAATATGAAACAAAAACAAGCTTTTTCAATTAAGGATGTTGTAGCCATTGGGGTTGGAGCAGCCCTCTTTGTGGTCATTGCGATGATTCCAATTCCGGCACCTGCACCGAATACGAGTATTCAGTTGCAATATGCCCTTCAGGCCCTCTTCAGTGTAGTTTTTGGACCAATTGTTGGTTTCTTAATGGGCTTAATTGGTCATGCCATTAAGGATGCTATGTCAGGTGGTCTATGGTGGACTTGGATCATTTCAAGTGGTTTGTTTGGACTCTTTATTGGTTTCTTCCGTAAGCAAATCGGTGAACTTAAAGGGGAAGTGACGAAGAAAGAATTGATCGTCTTTAACGTTGTGCAAGTCATTGCCAACTTGCTTATTTGGGGATTGATTGCTCCGATTGGGGATGTGATGATCTACAAAGAAAGTGCCAACAAGGTCTTCCTTCAGGGTGTTGTAGCAGGTTCTGTCAATGCTTTAGTTGTAGCTATTGCAGGTTCTCTTCTCTTGATTGCCTATGCTCGTACCCAAACAAAAGACGGAAGTTTGTCTAAAGACTAATTATAAATAAGAAGAGAAAGCCTGGGAAACCAGGCTTTTTTTGTTTATCAAAAATATTTTTTACAAAATGTAATATATATATTGCAAAATAGAAAATATAGTGTATAATAGAGCTATAAAAACAAGAAAGGAAAAACATGTGGCGAAAAATCTCAAATTAAAAATGGCCCGGGTCGAACATGATATGACCCAGGGGGATCTTGCAGATGCCATCGGGGTGACGCGTCAGACCATCGGCCTGATTGAGGCGGGGAAATATAACCCAACCCTCAGCCTCTGCCTAGCAATTTGTAAGACCTTGGATAAGACGCTGGATCAACTGTTCTGGGAATAACAGTTTTAACAATAGAAAGAGGAAATAAATGAAACAAAAGAAAGAACCAATTGTAAAAGATGAGCGGACCATGCTGCTTGATGGAAAAATCGCAGGAGAACTTGTCCTTGGGATGACCTGCTTTATTGCAGTCTCTGCCTTTGTGAAAGCTAGTATCCTGGATTTGGACCTAATAGCCTATATTCCAGATCTCATTCTCTTGATTGTCATGGGAGCTTATGCCTTTGTGAGAAGGATCAGTTCAGGGATTGATGTTCGAGATATGTTAGAAAAAGATAGCTGGTTGAGCCGCCTTGGGTCAGGTCTAGTCTTTGCTGTGCTGATGATAGCCATGGATGTGATTGGAAAGCGAGAGGCAACGAGCTTTATCTTGAGTCTCAAATATCTGGTCAAAATTTTATTAGAAATCGTCGTCTTTGCCATCTTGACTTATCTGCTTGAAAAACCACTTGCTCTTATCAATCGGAAAAAACAAGAGAAGATAGAGGCAGAGTTAGAGGATGAAGAATAAGGAGAAAGCAATGAGATTACAATTTCTGAACAAACAAATCATAGATGAACGAGAAGAAGGCTTAGCTAATAAGGCTGGAGCTGAGACGGCTGGTTTTCTGTTTCTTGCCTTAACTGTTTTTAGTGTGGGATCCATTTTTACGTCTAAGGTGGGGTTAAGTCCAATCATGGTGGTAGCCTTACTCATCGCCTCAGGATTTTATTATTCGGTTCGTTGTCAACGATTGGGTGTGAGATTTATCAATTATAGCTATCTAAATGTGATGGGAATTGTAGCAGTAACCCTTGTTCTTTCCTTGTTCATCTGGGCTCAAAATTTTCAATTAAACCAGGCTGTCTATCACTCAAATCCTTTCCATTCAAAATTCTTACTGGTGCTACCTATTACCTTTTTACTGAATCTTCCAATTGTATGGGGGATGAATTTCCTTGTGATGCTCCTAGCCAAAGTAGAGAAAAAACGCTATGAAGCCTATCTGGATCAGTTGGAAAAAGAAGAGTAGTTAGTTGGAACCTTATTTTCGTCGTAAAAAAAGTCTGGAACCCCAGGCTTTTATTTTTCAGTCAAATAAATTGCATTCGTTTTCTGTGGAGAGTATACTGGTATAGTTGAATGAAAAATTCTGATAATTTAATCTTAGAAAAGAGAATCTTATGGCAAAACCTATTCGTGTTTTACTTTACTATAAATATGTTCCCATCGAAAATGCAGAACAATTTGCAGCCGACCACTTGGCCTTCTGTAAATCAATCGGTCTTAAAGGCCGTATCCTAGTGGCTGATGAAGGGATCAACGGAACTGTTTCTGGTGACTACGAAACAACGCAAAAATACATGGACTATGTACACAGCCTTCCAGGTATGGAAGACCTCTGGTTCAAGATGGATGAGGAAGAAGAACAAGCCTTCAAGAAGATGTTCGTCCGCTATAAGAAAGAGATCGTCCACCTTGGATTAGAGGATGATAACTTCGATAACGATATCAATCCTCTTGAAACAACAGGTGCTTACTTGTCGCCAAAAGAATTTAAAGAAGCCCTTCTAGACGAAGATACAGTTGTCCTTGATACTCGTAATGACTACGAGTACGACCTTGGACACTTCCGTGGGGCTATTCGTCCAGATATCCGCAATTTCCGTGAGTTGCCACAATGGGTCCGTGATAACAAGGAAAAATTCATGGACAAGCGTGTCGTCGTATACTGTACTGGTGGAGTCCGTTGTGAGAAATTCTCAGGATGGATGGTGCGTGAAGGATACAAAGATGTTGGTCAATTACACGGCGGTATCGCAACTTACGGGAAAGACCCAGAAGTTCAAGGAGAACTTTGGGATGGGAAAATGTACGTCTTTGACGAACGGATTGCAGTCGATGTCAACCATGTCGATCCAAGTGTTGTCGGAAAAGATTGGTTTGATGGAACACCATGTGAACGCTATGTCAACTGTGGAAATCCTTTCTGTAACCGTCGGATCTTGACCTCAGAAGAAAATGAAGACAAATACCTCCGTGGATGTTCGCATGAGTGCCGGGTTCACCCTCGCAATCGTTATGTCCAAGAACACAACTTGTCACAAGCAGAAGTTCGTGAGCGTTTAGCAGTCATCGGTGAGACGCTTGATGGAGCACCTGCATAATGGAAACAAACAGTCTGAAAGCTCAGGCTGTTTTTATATGGAAATTGATTGAAAATTGTGCTATACTTTAGGTAAGCGATTTCACAAAGGAGAAAACAAATGAGTATCGTGTTTTCAATCAAAAATAAAAAGAGCTTATTTGGCTATCAGAAAGTACTCGCAGCACAGGAAGTTCTTAAATTAGTGGAGGGGTTAACAACCTACAACTATGATTCTGCTACTCTTCATCGTCCCTTAAATGATTTTGAAGGCTTGAACTGTATCGTGTATAGAAAGAGTGGTCTTCCTCTGCAGTTACGCTATTTTGATGAGGAAGAGTCCTATCAAATTCAGGTGCCCTCTTTTGCGATAGAAGAAGATTGGCAGTTGGCCCTGCGCTGGATCAGTCGTTTAGCAGAAGTGTTGGGAACCGAGATTGTATCGAGCGACGGCGTGAGCTATACTCCAGATTCTATTTTCCATTTTGATTATGAAGTCGTTATCCTAGAAACGCTGGGGAATTTGACCAAGGAAAAAGATCTAAAAGAGTTTGAAGTACAAGGCTTCGCTCATCCGGTCTATTTGGATCGGGATACAGTGCAGGAAGTCTTGAACCATGTCCATCCCCTAGAAGCCTACTCCGCCTTTATCAAGAAGATTCAATATAGTGCAGCTTATTTCAGTCAAGTCCGTTTTTACCAACAGGAGGAGACAGGAGCCTTCTTAGCCAGCTATAGCTTGACAGAAGATACGGATACAGTCTTGCCACGGGTGCCACATGTTCCTGCAGAATATGTAGAAATCGTGGGCTTAGCGGGTATCATTGATTGGCGGGTGCTATTGGTTGCGATCGATGGAGATCCGGATAAGCCAGAAAATTACCATCCAATTGGCTCTCTTGCTCTGAAGGACTTACTGGAGGCCTTAGAGCCAGATGAATTCCAGCTGCTTGATGCTAGTCAAATTGAAATTAAAAAATTGTCCAAAGAACGCTTGCTAGAATTAGCGCAATTGGAAAACAAGTAAAAAATATCGAAGTGAACTGTTCTTCCGACGTTTGATCCGAAAAATTTAACGTCTGGGAGCAGTTCTTTTTTATGTTTCTTCTTTTGAGCAAAAACCATCGAGCAGGCTAATTGTGGTATAATAGAGAACTAGAAGTAGAATGAATGAGGTGCCCGAGATGTTGTTAGAAGAATTTGACGCCAACCGACAGGCTATTATTAATCCACAAGACTTACACAAACCAATTGAAGGATTTCCCAAAGTAGTCATCTCTTGCTTTTCAAGAGTAACTTTTGCGCGCCTCCTTGAAAATTACGATCATGAGGTCATTGCAAGAACCTCCATGGCCAACTTTGAAGTCCTAGTCTATGGGATTACGATTGAAGACCAACAGATTACTGCCTTTAATGCCCCAGTTGGGGCTGCTTCCTGTGTGGGGATTATAGAGGATTTGATTCAATTTGGGATGGAAAAACTAGTGCTCTTTGGGACTTGTGGGGTTTTGGACCAA
>JAWGXY010000046.1:0-13557 GCA_032572035.1 Streptococcus parasanguinis | reverse complement strand
TTTTTCTTATCGTGGTGCAATTCGATGATTTCCACATTTGGAAAATACTTGGCTGCTTGCGCTGCAAATTGCATCAAGAGCACGGCTCCAATGGCAAAGTTCGGCGCGATCAAGCCACCCAAGCCCTTTTCACGTGAAAGGTCTGTCAATTCTTGGATCTGCTCAGGAGTGAATCCAGTCGTTCCCACAACAGGCGCAAAGCCATTCTCAATTGCAAAGCGAGTATTTTCGTATGCGACTTTGGGCATGGTAAAGTCCACCCAAACATCTGCCTCTAGACCCACGACATCTTCTTTGTGGTTAAAGACAGGGACTCCTGCAACTTCTGTCTCATCAGTAAATGGATCGATCAAGCCGGCTAATTCTAACTCAGGATCTTCTGAAACCATCTTGTAAGCTGCTTGTCCCATTCTTCCCTTGAAACCTGCGATAATGACTTTAATGGACATAGAATTCTCCTTAAACGATAGGGATATACCCAACTGCTAAGCTATGGTCACCTAAGTGCGTCCCAATAACCCCTCCAAAGGTAGCAAAAGGAATGTCACCTTCCACTCCTTCTTCGATGAGCAGTTGGCGAAGTGATTCTGCTTTTTCAGGGACATTAGCATGGATGACAAAGACTTGGTAATGACCATCTGCGATATCTGATACAACAATCTCTACCAAGCGTTTCATGGCTTTCTTTTCCGTCCGGACTTTCTCAAAGACCTCAATCACGCCTTCATCATTAAAATGAAGAATAGGCTTGATGCTCAAGAGGTTCCCAAGAATGGCAGCCCCATTTGACAGACGACCACCTTTGACCAAGTGGTTCAAATCATCCACCATGATATAGGCGGAGGTTCCATCAATCTGGTGTTGGACATTGGCAACAATCTCGTCGAAAGAACGGCCTTCACCAGCCCATTTCAAGCAGTCTTCTACCATCATCCCTAGAGGAGCACTGGTGATTTTTGAGTCCGGAAATTCGACGGTCAAGCCTTCAAATTCGTCCTTCAAATATTGGATATTTTGGTAGAAACCAGAAATACCAGATGACAAGAAAAGACCGATAGCATGCGTATAGCCCTTAGCTGTCAAACCAGATAAGACCTCTTCTAACTCTGCCACACTCGGCTGGCTAGTCTTTGGCAATTCCTTAGACGCAGCCATCTTTTGGTAGAACTCATCGTGTGTCAGGTTCTTCCCTTCAACATAAGACTCCCCATCGATATAGATCGGGATCTCTAAAATAAATAAGTCATCGTGATGGAGCACGTCTTGCGGTAAATAGGCAGACGAATCCGTGATCACTGCTAATTTCATTGATTAAAACTCCAAATTAATACCCGGTAAATCGAGGGCAATTTCTGTGACTTCATAAGTCAAACGGTTGAGCATATTCAAGCAAGGGCGAGCCAATTCTTCCACTTCGTCTTTGCTGAATTCGCTTGGTTCATTGACATAACGACCAAACAAGTGGTTGATTTGAGTGATGGTTCCGCTGATCACAAAACCGTCAAAAACGATCATGTAGCTTAAGATGACAATCAAAGAAGTCGTGTTTTGTTCTTGATCACGATTGATCAATTGAAAGTTTACATCTACTTTTGTTTCAGGGATGCCATTTTCTTTTTCCCACTCAAAATTACGGGCATCATAGTGGTATTGGCTGACAAATTCTTTTTCACGTTGAATATCCATTTTTATTCTCCTAAAAATATGCGTTAGGCTTATTATATCATAATTCAGCTCAAGATACCAACGCCGAATGAGGTGATTTTTTTACTTGTACAAGAAGAAAAGGTTGGGCATTCCCAACCTTTTAGTCATATTTAGTTTTTAGGTTTGCGAAGCAATCCGAACAAGATACCACTTACGACTGCACCGATCAATACGAACAAGATGTATAGAAGTGGATTTGATGTAAGAGCGATAACGAAGATTCCTCCGTGAGGAGCCATGAGTTTCAAGCCTGCAAGACCAACAAGGGCACCTGTCAATGCTGAACCAGCAATGAAGCTAGGGATGGCACGAGCTGGGTCAGCTGCACCGAATGGAATGGCACCTTCTGTGATGAATGATAGACCCATAACGATGTTTGTCAAACCTGAATCGCGTTCTTCTTGTGTGAATTTATCTTTAAACAATACAGTTGCTACGAATACTGCCAATGGAGGAACCATACCAGCTGCCATAACAGCTGCCATAACAATAGAACCACCTGAAGCAACAGATTCAGCAAGTGTACCTGTAGCGAAGACATAAGCGGCTTTGTTAACTGGTCCACCCATATCTACAGCCATCATACCGCCGACGAGAAGTCCAAGAAGGACAGCTGAGCTACCTGACAAGCTTGAAAGGAAGTTGTTAAGACCAGTATTAATAGCAGCCATTGGAATATTGATGAGGAACATCAAGAATCCTGTCAAACCAACACCAAGCAATGGCAAGAGAAGGATTGAACGGATACCATCGAGTGAACGTGGAAGACCTGCAAGGGCTTTGCGAAGTAAGAGAACAACTCCACCTGCAAGGAAACCACCTACCAAAGCTCCAAGGAAACCTGATGATACGGCTGCTGGTAATTCACCTTTAGCAGCACCGTAGGCGATATTTCCAAATGCTGACCCTGAGCTAGCAATAGATCCAGCGATAAACCCTGCTACAAAACCAGGTTTTTCAGCGATTGAGAATCCAATATAACCTGCAAGTACAGGAAGCATGAAGCCAAAGGCTACTCCACCAATTGTTTTAAATTGTGCTGCTAATACATGATAAGAACCAAGACTAGACAATTGATCTTGAGGCACACCAAGAACTTGGTCAATCAAGAAGGCAAGGGCGATCAAGATACCACCACCGATAACGAATGGAAGCATTTGAGAAACCCCACTCATCAAGTGTTTGTAGAAGGCTCCACCTAAGCTCAATTTTTCTTGGCTAGTGCTAGCTTGTGCAGCATTTTCAGCGTGGAAAACATCTGCTTTGCCATCCAAGATGGTTTGGATCAATTCTTCTGTCTGACGGATACCGGCTGCGACTGGTTTAGAGATCAATTTTTTACCATCGAAACGAGCGGTTTCAACTGCCTTATCCGCTGCAATGATGACTCCTTCAGCTTTTGCGATTTCTTCAGCTGTCAAGCGGTTGCCGACACCAGATGCCCCGTTGGTTTCAACGCGGACTGTAACACCCATTTCTTCCCCTTTTTTGATGAGGGCTTCTTCTGCCATATAAGTGTGGGCGATCCCTGTTGTACATGCTGTAACGGCAACGATGAGCGGTTTGTCAGATGAAGCTGCTTCTTTGACAGCTTCTGCTTTTTTCGCTTCTTCAGCGGCAGCTTCTTGCTCTTCTGCATCAAAGGCTGCGATCACTTGATCAGGAGTGCTTGCTTGGCGAAGTTTGTCTGCAAATCCTGGTTTCATCAAGTACTTAGACAATTCAGCAAGGGCTGCCAAGTGAGTGTCGTTGGCTCCTTCTGGAGCTGCGATCATGAAGAACAAGTCTGTTGGTTGGCCATCAAGCGAAGCATAGTCCACACCCTTGTTTGATTTTGCAAACAAGACTGTAGCTTCTTTAACTGCTTCATTTTTGCTGTGGGGCATGGCAATTCCGTCACCCAAACCAGTGGAAGTTTGTGCTTCACGGTTCATGATTCCAGCCTTGAAGGTGTCAAAATCTGTCACCACACCATTATCAACGAGCGATTGGACCATCTCATTGATCACGCCCTCTTTATCTGTTGCTTGAAGATCAAACAACATCACGTTTTTATTTAAAACGTCTTGAATTTTCATAGTTTTTCTACCTCTACTTTTTCATAAGTTTCTTTTATATAGTCAGCTGTCGCCAAATCATCTGAGAAGGTGGTTGCTGTTCCACAAGCCACGCCCCATTTGAAGGCTTCGATGACATCACCCGTCGTTGCAAGCTTCCCAGTGAAGCCAGCTACCATGGAATCTCCAGCGCCGACAGAGTTCTTCACTTGACCCTTGATTGGTTTTGCGAAGTAAGTTCCGCTTGGACTGACGAGGAGAGCACCATCACCCGCCATGGAAATAATGACGTTTTGTGCTCCTTTGGCCAAAATTTCTTTAGCGTAGCGTTCAATTTCTGGCAATTCCGTCAAGGTAACGCCAAAAATATCCCCCAACTCATGGTTGTTTGGTTTGACCAATTGGGGATTGAACTCCAAGGAATCAATCAAGGTTTGCCCTTCAAAGTCACAAACGACTTGCGCACCTGTCGCACGAGTTGCTGCGATCAATTGTTTGTAAACGGCATTGCCAAGTGAAGATGGGGCAGATCCTGCAAAGACTACCACATCATCTGCTGTTAAGCTCGATAAAATGTTGAGCAATTCTTGCAACTGAGCTTCCGTCACTTCTGGGCCATTCCCATTGATCTCTGTTTCCTCATCAGCTTTGATCTTGACATTGATCCGTGTATCTTGGTCCACTGTCACAAAGTTGGTTGAAATGGCTTCGCTAGTCAATACGTCTTCAATGAAGCGTCCAGTGAAACCACCGATAAATCCAGTCGCTGTGTTCTCGATATCGAGACGCTTCAAAACACGACTGACATTGATTCCCTTACCACCGGCGAATTTATCTTCTGAAGCCATCCGATTGACTGCTCCGGTCTCTACATGATCGAGACGGACAATATAGTCAATTGCCGGATTCAGTGTTACTGTATAAATCAAACCTCTATAACCTCCGTTTTTTCTTTTAAAACCTTTAATCGTTGCGGTTCACATTGATTGGTGATAATCATGGCTCGCTTGATAGGAGCCACTTTGACAAAGGATGTCACCCCAATTTTCGAATCATCCGCTAGGATATAGGTCTTTTTCGCATTTTCGATAATCGCACGCTTGACAGATCCTTCTTCCAGGTCTGGAGTGCTGTAAAATTCATCATCGATTCCATTCATTCCAAGAAAGGCCTTGTCAAAATTCAACTGACCGATTTGATTAAGCGCAATCCCTCCGATACTAGCATCTGTAGAAGATTTTACCTTCCCACCGATGATGACCGTCGGAACATTTCGCTCGACCAACTTGGTCGCATGGTGAATCGAATTGGTCACCACAGTTACCGTTGGATTGACAATTTCTTGTACCAAGAGTTCATTAGTCGTCCCAGCATCGATAAAAACCACATCATGATCTTTGATCAACTCCGCTGCCTTTACCGCAATTTTTGACTTAACTTGAATGTTTTTGATAGATTTTTCTTTATTACTTTCTTCCTCTTGAAGAAAATGCAGGCTTTCCGCACCGCCGTGAACCCGGCGGAGTTTGCTTTCAGCTTCTAGCTCATCCAAGTCTCGACGAACGGTTGATTCAGACGTTCCCAGCTCTTGCACAAGGGTTTCTAAGGAAACAAACTTTTCCTTTAATACCTTTTCGAGGATAAATTGTTTTCGTTCAGACTTGAGCATTTCTCCTCCTTTTGCAATCGATTACAAAAACCATTATACTCTTTCTTCAAAAAATGTCAACAATTTTTTTATCATTTTCTGTCACTTTCTTTCAAAAATTTCAAAAGTGTATAAAAAAAAGAGCCGGAAAGAACTCATTTTGTTAAAAGAGTTCTTGTCCCACCCTCATAAATTTCCTTTAAAGATTTTAAGCAATAAAGTGTCTATGCATCCACTCTATTCTCAGTATGTCTTAATCATTATTTGAAGATTGTTTCTTTTTCTTGAAACCAAACAATCCGGCAAGTAGTCCAACGACTACACCTGTTGTTGCTGCTGCATATTTGGAAGAATCTGCACTTGCCACAGCTTGGCTGTTTTCTTTTTTAGGTTTGATTTCTTCTACTTTGGCTTCTTGTTTTGGAGCTGGAGTAGCTGTTGGTGCTTGCACTTGCGGACTATTGGTACCTGTTGGAAGAACGGTTGGTCTATCCGAAAAAGTGGTTGGATTGCTTGAGCGGATATCCATTGGCATATCTGCTGCTTCTAAAATAGCTGGATCCATTCGTGACGCTAGATCTTCATATTGAGAATTCAACAGTTCCACGACACTTTGATAAGATTGCAGGGTTGTGAATTCGGCTTCTAATTTTTCTTTTTTATTCTCTAAATTAGCCACCGCAGCTGATAAAACGGATTGGGCTTTGACCAATAATTCTGGAGCATTTTTAAAGTCAGAAAGACGTTTTTCAGCTGCAACTAGTCGCTCTTGCGCCGCCTTCAAGCCCTCATGCGCTTCTTGAACGACTTGGGCTTTTTCTGCTTCTTCTGCTTTTAAACGATCTAATTTCTCACGCGCAGCTGCTAACAAATCTTTCGCTTTTTGAAGTGCTGCTTCTTTTGGTTGGATGGCTGCTTCAATCCGACCTCGAGATACATCAAGAGTCGCCTTCGCCTTTTCAACCGCATGGTCCTTGCTAACGAGAAGAATCTTGTAATTTTGGATGGTCTTTTGGACATTGGCCATTTCTACTGCCACATTCGAATTAGCATGGCGAGCATCTTCTAACTTGCCTTGCAAGATAATGATTTGTGACTCTTGATTGGCCTTGTCCAGTTTGAGATTAGCGACTTCATCAGATTTTGCTTTGACATCTGATCTTGTCGTCGTAGCCCCAGCTCCCTGACGCAATTGGTAAGCGAGTGCACTGGTTGACACTGCTGAATTGACCGGGCTGTGTAAGAAAGCTGCTTCTGACATGGCATTGCTATGGTCATAAGCGACTGATAAAGCTGTCGCTTTGTTGTCTACCATTTGGAGATAGTGACCAACCTTAGCAAAGGCCTCAGCACCAATCTTCATATAAATATCGTTGGCATCGATTTGAGTTTCGTCTGTTGGTAGACCATATTGAGCCGCTACTTCTTGATAAGCCGCTTTTTCATTGTACCAAAAGTCAACCGCACCAGCAGGTGAGAAGCCATAAGCAATGTTCTCGTTTGGCAAATACTTAAACATATGCCAGTTGGCTTTCTTGAAGTATTCCAACTGTACTTGACTGGCAGGAAGAGAATAAGGATCCAGTTCCAATTCAGACAAGCCGGCATTGCGACGATAGCTATTGATGGCATCGGCAATTTCAAGAGCTCGAAGGTTGGCTTGCAAAGAGCCAGACTCTCCAACTGTCAAGCCATCTTCTTCCCGACCACGTTTGTAGAGGGCTAAAGCGCTAGCTGCAGCTTCATTGCCATTGTCTGCTAAGTGTTGCAAATAACCTTCATAATTCGCTTGACTCAACTGAACTGGGCTATTGGCCGCTGCTTGTTCTAAGGCTGCCAATTCTGCTTCCTTGGTAGCGATGACCGCTTTCAAATCTGTCAGACGCGTTTGAGCCAGTTGAATATCGTTCTCAATTTGAGCCACTGTATCTGAACCTGTTTGCAGACTTGCTTGCAAGGTTGCAAGGTAATTCTGAGATTCTCGAATACTTTGCTCGACTTGACTTTGCTCCAACAAAGCCTGGTTGAGCACATTCTCATCATTTGAAATCGGTGCTTTGGCTTGGTTCAATTCATTTTGTGCTACATCGACCAAAGATTCCTGAGCAGTAACCTGATTTTCCTGTTGACGAACAGCTTCTACAACTTGATCATGTGCAGCTTCTGCTTCTCGAACCTTATTTTCTTCGATAGTCACATAAGCTTGAGCCACCTTGACGTCATTTTCTGCATTCTGAACTTGGGCATCCGAAGTCGTTGCGATGAGGTTTTCCGCCTCTGTCACTTCAGCTTTCTTTTCTTCCAACTCTTGACCAGCCGCCCTAACATCCGTCTGAGCATCGATCACTTTTTGCTCTTGGTAGTGGACATCTTTCACCACTTGCCCTTTTTGAGCTGTAATTTGCTTCAACTCATCAACCGTAATTGGTTTTTCGACTACTTCCGTACTATTGGTTTCTGCATTTTCATTTTGCTTCACCTCTTCGGCACTAGCCTTGTGATGAAACATACCAGATAGAACCGTTGTTGCGGCAATCCCAGTCGTGAAAACCGATTTTCCTAATTTCTTTCCCATTAAACTCACCCCCAAAACTTAATCATTTTCTTGAAGTTTCTCTACCCCTTAGCATACCACATTTTGTTACCAATAACTAGTAGGTTTAAAAAGTTTTTTTCATAAATTTTTGAGGCAAAAGAAAAACAGCTAACGCTGTTAGTCTTCTTGTTTAATTTGCTCCAACATCTTCTCTTCTTCTGCTGTCAACTCATAGTTTTCTAGCAGGTCTGGACGACGTTCTAAGGTCTTTTTCAAACTCTGATAGAGGCGCCACTGACGAATATTTTCATGGTGGCCACTCATAAGAACATCTGGAACTGTCATTCCTCTGTATTCATAAGGTCGTGTGTATTGAGGATATTCTAGAAGGCCAGAGGAGAAACTGTCGTCTTGATGACTGGACTCTTTGCCGATCACTTCTGGAATCAAGCGAACCGTCGCATCAATCATGGTCATGGCTGCTAACTCGCCACCCGTCAGGACATAATCGCCAAGAGAAATCTCATCTGTCACCAAGGTCTTGATCCGCTCGTCGTAGCCCTCATAGTGACCACAGATAAAGATCAATTCTTCTTCCTGAGCCAACTCTTCTGCGTAAGATTGGTCAAAGGTCCGACCAGCAGGATCCAGCAGGATCACGCGCGGATTCTTTTTCTCAATGGCATCAAAGGCATCAAAGATCGGCTGCGCTCGTAGAAGCATGCCTTGTCCGCCCCCATAGGGCTCATCATCCACATGGCGCGCTTTCTCCGCATTTTCACGAAAATTATGGTAGTTAATCTCAAGGAGTCCTTTTTCACGCGCCTTTCCGACGATGGAATGTTCAAGGGGAGAAAACATCTCTGGAAAGAGGGTTAAAATATCAATCTTCATCGTCTAACCCTTCTAAGATGTCCACATCGACCCGGTTTCCTGGAATATCGATATTGAGCACCACTGGTGGGATATAAGGCAAGAGAAGGTCTCGTTTGCCTTTTCGTTTGACTACCCAGACATCATTGGCACCTGGTTGCAGGATTTCCTTGATTTGACCGATTAGTTGGTCATTTTCGTAAACATCAAGGCCGATGATCTCATGGTAATAAAACTCGCCCTCATCCAAATCCGTCAAGTCTTCTTCCGCAACCTTGAGGCTAAAGCCCTTGAATTTTTCGATGGCATTGATATGGTACATATCCTTAAACTTGATGATGTCGAAGTTCTTGTGTTTACGGTGGCTAGCAATAGTCACTGTTTGGACGAACTGATCCTTCTCATCAAAGAGAGCCAACTCAGCTCCTTTTTTAAAACGCTCTTCCGCAAAGTCTGTCACAGACAAGACCCGCATTTCTCCTTGTAAGCCTTGGGTATTGACAATTTTCCCAACATTAAAGTAATTCATGATTTCTCCAGTGTAGTTTATTCACTCTATTTTATCACGTTCAAGAGATTTTCTCAAATGGACTTATCTGCTAGAAACTGCTCCAAATCCCGCTCGTGCTGGTATTTTACGGCTGCTGTTTTATCTTTTTCAAAGATAGTTTTAGTAAGGTCGATTTCATTAATGGCCGCGATAGCGACCGTGTAGTGAATGATATCAGCTAGTTCTTTAGCCAATTCCTCATTTGAATCTTGGACACCCGCTTTCCGTCCAGAACGTCCATTTAACACCTCGGCTACTTCGCCAACCTCTTCAACCAGCTTGATAAACAAACCTTCTTCCGTCCGGGTATTCTGGTAATGTTCTTGTAAATAGGCTTGTAACTGCCGAATAGTCACTTCTTTCATTCTTTCTCCTTGCAACAAAAAACGGGACCAAGTCCCGCCTTTTTATTTTTCGTCAATAACGATTCTTACTTTTTTATCTTCAGTTGGGACAGAGTAGACAATCGTTCTTATCGCAGAAATGGTGCGACCTTTTCGACCGATTACACGACCAACATCGCTAGGATCAAGGTCAAGATGGTACTCCAAAAATTCAGGAGTATCTTCGATCTTGATGGTTAAGGCATCCGGTTGTGAAATCAAGGGTTTCACAATTGCAATAATGAGATTTTCAATCGTATCCATACATCAACCTACTTAAAAAATTATTTTGAGAATTTAGAATCGTGGAATTTCTTCATCACACCAGCTTTTGAAAGGATGTTGCGAACTGTATCTGAAGGTTGAGCTCCATCAGCCAACCATGCAAGAACGCGGTCTTCTTTCAAAGTTACTTGGTTTTCTTCAACAAGTGGATTGTAAGTTCCAACTGTTTCGATGAAACGTCCATCACGTGGTGAACGTGAATCTGCTACGTTAATACGGTAGTAAGGTTTTTTCTTAGAACCCATACGAGTCAAACGAATTTTAACTGCCATTTTTATAAGTCTCTTTTCTATATTTTAATTTTCGGTGAAATAGACAAGCTATTTAGCACATGATCTATTATAACACATTTTATAGAGCTGTCAAGAAAAAAACTTGACAGTATTTAAAATTTTTTATTTTATCAGTAAATCGGCGATTTCTTGATAGTTGCTAACGGTATAAGTCGGTACTACCAGGCTGGTATTTTCCTTACGATCAGGATTATACCAGACGGTATCAATCCCCGCAGCATGGCCTCCTGCGATATCCGCCGTCAAGGAATCTCCGATCATAAGGGTCTCTTCCTTGCTAAAACCTGGAATCAGTTGGCCAACTTTGTCAAAAAATGCAGGTTCTGGTTTCTGAGTATGAAGCTGCTCAGAGATAAAGACCTCTTTGAAATAAGAAGCAATTGTAGAATGAGCCAAGCGTCCTTCTTGAATGGCGGTCACTCCATTCGTTGCACCATAGAGCTGGTAACCCGCTTTTTCAAGTCGGGCCAGTAAGTCCTCCGCACCTGGGAAAGACTGCCCTTGAAGACTGATGTAATCTTGATAGCGAAGAGCCATCTCAGCCCCATCAACAGAAATCCCAAAGTGGGCAAACCCGATCGCAAACCGACTATCCACTAGCTTTTGCTTGGTTAACTTCTTTTGCTCCAAATCCTTCCAGAGCCCTTGGTTCATGGGTTTGTAGTAATCCTTAAAGGCCTGTACATCTGGAAAATCCATGTCTTCTAACATCTGCGTCAAGGCTGTTTCTTCAGCAGATTCAAAGTCCAACAAGGTATGGTCCAAATCAAAAAGTAAAAATGTATATGCCATTACAAACGATCCTTCAATTTTTCTACAAATAAATAAGCCGCTGGGCAAGTGAGGGTATTCTTGATAGTCAGATGGTTGATCTGATAAATCTTCTTACGATCGGTGTGAGGGAATTCCCGACAAGCTTTTGGGCGAACATCATAGATGGAACAGAGATTGTCCCCACCAAGAAAGGGGCAAGGCATGGATTTAAAAACCTTGTCCCCATCTTCGTCAACTTGAAGAAATTCTGCCTCAAAGGCAGGGAGTTTCATCTTGAAATATTTGGCGATCCGCGTGATATCAGCTTCCTTAAAATCGGGGCCTAAGGTTTTGCAGCAATTGGCACAAGCGGTACAATCGATTTCTTGGAAAACTTCATCGTGGATTTCTTGCGCTAGTTTATCTAAATTCTTAGGTGGTTTCTTCTTGAGATTCGCCAATACCTTGCGGTGCTCCTTTTGCTTTTGGAGAGCTAACTGATGGTATTTTTCAATATCAATTTCCTGTGTCATCCTCTATTTCCTCTTTTAAACAATAGAAGCATTATACCACAAAGACTGTGAAAAAGGGAGTGGGACAGAACTCCGAGAAATTTATAGAGGTTGAAAAGGTTCCCCAAACCTTTTCAATCTTCCCACCCCCGCATAGCTCCAACAGTCTGGGAGACTGTTGGAGGTTGCAGACAAAGGAAACTTCGTTCCCCTCATTAAGCTATCTTTGGAGCTTAAAAAGCGAACAAAGATGCCAATCAAAAACTGCGTCATACTGTTATTCTTATCAAACATCGAAGGCTGCATAGTTTAAGTCAAACTTCCTCTTCATCAATCCGTCACGGCACCTGTTCCATCTAGGCCCCAAGTGTTTTCGACATAAGGAGTAAATTGAGTTATTGTTTTCTCAAATCCTTCAACAACAATCAAATAAACCTTATCATCTTTTTGGAATACCCAACCAGCAACCTGCAGGCCTGACTTGAGAAAAATATGTATTTTAAGCGACTCATTTCCTCCAACAGTCGTCGTAGATTTTGTCATTTTCTCAACAATTTTATAATCATTCCACCTACTCTCCAATCTTTGAGCTATTAGCTCTGCATTAAATTCCACTCCTTCAGGGACATTTGCTTTTTCTCTAGTGGCAGCATTTAAAACAATAATATTGAAGGCGTTTTTATCTGTATACTGAATATTATCTCCGACTTGGATATTGTCATTCTTTTTCCAGTCACTTGGAATATTGACATAGCCATAATCTGCTGATCCAATTCGTTTCGTTTTCACATTCCCCTTATCACTATCTGGAATTTTTTTCTCTACATTACTACTTGAATTTGTTGTCTCTCTCACCACATTCGTGGAACTAGATGCTGCCGATGATTTACTAGACTCTTTCTTTGGACTAGTACAAGCAGAAAGGCTTACAACAGACAAAAACGTAACAGACGCGAGTAGGAACTTATTTTTCATATTCTCTCCTCAATGATGTATTTACTTTCCTCTAGTCTACCATGATTTTCTAGGATTTGAAAGTGCGATTTCTATAGCATAAAGAGACTAGAAATGATTCTAGCCTCTCTTCATCAATCCGTCACGGCACCCGTTCCGTCTAAGCTCCAAGTGTTTTCGATGTATGGGATAAAGGTTTTCAAGGTTTCTGCATCCCCTTCAAAAGAAATGGTATAAACTTTTTCACCCTTCTGGAAGATCCAGGTAATCAGGTATTGACCAGATTTCATGACAATTTGAAGCTGGTAAGCATCCAGACCTGCGACTTTAGTCCGCGCTCCCGTCATCTTATCAACATCCTGGTTATCTTGCCACATTACAGCCAGTTTCTTGGCTAAAAATTCTGCATTAAACTCGATATCCGCAGGAACTTTGGCCTTTTCCCGCGTAAAGCTATTCAAGGTGACAATATTATAGCCGCTCCCATCCGTATACTGGACAGCTTCTGTCCCATCGATATCCGTGAACTTGAACCATTTACTTGGAATATCGATGTATCCATAATCTGCATTTCCAATCCGCTTGGTTTCTTGACTGGAAGCGTTTTTCTTTGTAGAAGCAGTATTCTTTGACGAAGAGCTGCTTGTTTGCTTTTCGACTTTGTTGCTACTTTCTTTTGTAGAAGAAGCTGCTGTGTCCTTTTGAGTGGTGTGACTACAAGCCATTAGTGTGCAGGTAGAAAGAATCGTCAGTGATGCGGTCAATAATTTGTGTTTCATGCTCAACCTCCTTGAGAACGTTTTCTTTCTTCTAGTCTACCATGAAAGTGGGTATTTTAAAATAGGATAAGTGTCACATCTGATCCAACCTTTCTAATTCAGTTTATTTCTTTTGGACCTAAAACAAAAGGCTGGGACAAAAGTCCTAGCCTCTTAATTGTTTTTGGATTGTCGAGCAAGACGCAGTGGTTGAGTGGGCTCTACTACGCTGATTTCATCAGCTTTTA
>JAWGXY010000045.1:0-14052 GCA_032572035.1 Streptococcus parasanguinis | reverse complement strand
AGCTAAACCAGCAGTACCTATCTACTATATCATGGAGATAGGCCTTTTGTCAATATCCTGACTCATTTTTCTGCCAAATATTCTTCCTTCGTGAGGACATAATGAACTCTCGTCACCATTCGCCCTTCTTCATGCAGGTCTAGCATCGCGTAGGGCTCCTCGTGAGAATATTTCATCCCTGATTTGGCCATCACCCGTCCAGAAGCTGGGTTGTCCTTATCATGAACGGCAATGAGCTTGTTCATCCCTAACTGTTCAAAAGCCAAGGCAATGACTGCCTTGGTAGCCTCTGTCGCAAGACCCTGGTTCCAATAGTCTTTATTCAGAACATAGCCGATACTCCCCTTCTTCAGACAAAGATCCAAATCCAGTAAATCAATCGTCCCGATAAATTTTCCATTCTCTTTGAGCTCGATCCCCCATCTTCCAAGTGGGCTCGCTAGGTAAAAGAGGGCAATATTATTACGCGTCTCTTCAAGACTTTGATTGGTTGAAAAGGTATAGCGCGTAACTGTCTCATCAGAAGCATACTCAAACATAGCTGGTGCATCATCAAGAGTGACCGGACGCAAGTGCAAACGCTCTGTCTCCACTTCACGATAAGCCGCTAACTTCACATATAAATTTTCCATTTGACTCTCCTTCTTTAGGGATTAGTTTAGCAAATAACATAAAGTAAGGCAAGCTCAAATTTTTCTTGCTTTTTAACCCACTTTTCTATACAATAAAATCAATCAAAACAATCAGATAAGGAGTGAAAAGGTCATTGAGTCAAGAGAGCCATCTCACACCAATGACCTTTTTACACCTAAATCTGAGCAAGGAGAAAATAATGCTTATTGGAATTCCTAAAGAAATTAAAAACAACGAAAATCGGGTCGGTTTGACACCTGCAGGCGTACAAAGCTTGGTGAAGAAAGGTCATCACGTTTTGGTGGAAACAAATGCTGGACTTGGTTCTGGCTTTGCGGATGAAGATTACACGAAGCAAGGGGCAACCATCGTTGCGACTGCTGCAGAAGCTTGGGCCGCTGAGATGGTGGTCAAGGTCAAAGAACCCCTCGCTGAAGAATATGGCTTCCTTCGCGAAGACCTCTTGCTCTTCACTTACTTGCATATGGCTGCTGCTCCTGAATTAGCAGATGCCATGGTCGCAGCCAAGACAACTGGGGTGGCCTACGAAACGGTGCGTGACCTTGATGGACAATTGCCACTCTTGGTGCCAATGAGTGAGGTTGCTGGACGGATGGCCGTGCAAATCGGTGCTCACTTCCTGACCAAACAAGAAGGTGGATCAGGGGTCCTCTTAGGTGGGGTGCCAGGTGTTCCCAAAGGGAAAGTCACCATCATCGGAGGCGGGGTCGTTGGAACCCACGCAGCTCGTATCGCCCTTGGACTTGGTGCCCAAGTGACCATCTTAGATATCAGTGCTAAGCGTTTGGCAGTTCTGGAAGATGTCTTTGGTCACCAAATCCAAACCCTTATGTCCAATCCATTTAACATTGAAGCCAGCGTCCGTGATGCCGATGTTGTCATCGGTGCTGTCTTGATTCCTGGTGCTAAAGCTCCTAAATTAGTGACAGACGATATGGTCAAACAAATGCGTCCCGGTTCAGTTATCGTCGATGTGGCCGTTGACCAAGGTGGTGTTATCGAAACAGCAGACCGTGTCACAACACATACGGAGCCAGTTTACGAAAAACATGGCGTGCTCCACTATGCTGTAGCCAATATTCCAGGCGCCGTCGCTCGTACCTCTACTATCGCCCTTACCAATGTGACCCTTCCTTATGTCGAATCCCTAGCTGACAATGGCTTCCACAAGGCAATTGCCCTCGACGAAGGCCTGCGCCAAGGGGTCACCACTTACCAAGGTCACATCACAAGCCAACCCGTTGCTACCGGTTTAGAGCGTGACTTCACACCAATTGATGAATTGGTTTAATTTCTAACATAAAAAAGGCAAAGATCTGATGATCTTTGCCTTTTCTTTTATTCTTCTTCCACATCCGGTTTTTCTTTGAGGACTGGATTTGGAATGGGCTCGTAGGCCCGGATAATCTCTGCTACTACTGGATGACGAACGACATCCTTGGCAGAGAAATGCACAAAGTCAATTTGAGAAATGTTCTTCAATTTCTCCTGGGCATCAATCAAGCCGGATTTAACATTTCGAGGAAGGTCAATCTGGCTGGTATCTCCATTGACAATCATCTTAGAGTTAAAACCAAGACGGGTCAAAAACATCTTCATCTGCATGATGGTGGTATTTTGCGCTTCATCGAGGATGACAAAGGCATCGTCCAAGGTCCGCCCCCGCATATAAGCCAAAGGCGCAATCTCGATAATCTCCCGCTCCATCATCCGAGTGGTTTGGTCTTTCCCTAAAATTTGATAAAGAGCATCATAGACCGGACGTAGATAAGGGTCTACTTTTTCTTTGAGATCTCCTGGAAGGAAACCAAGGCTTTCTCCGGCTTCCACAGCTGGACGCGTCAAAATAATCCGCTTGACCTGACCACGCTTGAGGGCGGTCACGGCCAAGGTCACTGCTAGGAAGGTTTTCCCAGTCCCCGCTGGTCCAATCCCAAAAGTGACATCATGGTTCTTGACACTATCGACATAGATCTTTTGACCAAGCGTTTTAACCCGAATGGGCTTGCCGTAACTATCCTTGATAATCTCTTCTTCATAGAGAGCGATGAACTTATCCAATTCCTCATTTCTCACCATGGTAATGGCAGTCACCACATCCGGCGTACCAATGGTCATGCCACGGTTAACGAGGACCAAAAGAGCCTGGATGACTTGACGAACTTGCTCGCAGGTTTCTTCTTCCCCAATGATTTGGACGATTTCTGTCCGGGCGTGAATAGTTACCCCAAATTCTTGCTCCATCAAACGAAGATGGCGTTCGTTAGATCCAAACAAATGAAAGAGATCGTCTGGATGCGTTAATGTAATTTCAACTGAATGTTCTTGCAAATAAAGAACCTCTCTACCTGTATTTTTCTATTATTATAACAAAGAGGCCGAGAAAAAACCATCCTCGACCTGTCCTTTTCTAGTGGGCTTGGTATTCTTCCCAAATCGCATCAAAATCGCCAAGATTAAAGGAAAAGCTCGCATGCTCTTCTAGATAGCGACTGACCTCGTCGAAGTCATCTGTATGCTTGGGAAAAGCAGACTCGTGAAATGCAAGATCTGCTAGAATGGCTTTAGGAGCATTGCTTTTAGGATTGCGCTCCGTCATCAACCAAGTATAAAATGATTTTCGCATAAGCCTCCTCTTAGATCAACTCTGTTCCAAACTGGTCTTGCTTGATTTTTTTGGCCTTCATCAAACCACCCAAAGCCTTTTTGAACTGACCTTTTGAAATCCCAAAAGTTGCCTTGATCTCTTCTGGAGAGGACTTATCATTCAAGGTCATAAAGCCTCCATTAGCTTCCAAATAGGTCAAAATCATTTGGGCATCGTTTTCCAACATTTCAAAGGAGCGTGGCTTCAAAGATAGATTCAAGGTCCGGTCCACCTCCCGAAATCCGATGACGCGAGCATTTACGACCTCTCCCAAACGAGGTTCTGCATAGCGCTCACTTGGGTGGATAAAGCCCAGCATATTGTTCTCTGGAAGGTAAACAAAGGTTCCAGACAATTTCAAGCGGTAGACAATGGCTGGCCAGTTTTGGTTTTGCATATTGTTATAGGCTGGACGAGCCAAACGCTGGAAATCTTCCTGGTAGGCTAAGATCCCCCAAATCCGATCTTTCTTATCGACTTCTAAGCGAATATAGAGACGATCGCCCTTTTTAGGCCATAGATCTTTGATCTCCGGTAGGATATCTAGTGAGACAACAATCTGCTTATCTGGAAGCCCTGTATCCACGAAGACTCCCAAATCCTTGCGCACTTCCGTGACCGTTCCCCAGCCAAAGCTTTCTTGAGTTGCAGTGACTTCAAGTGTCGTAAGTCGGAGCTTTTGCTTCATATCTGTATAGGCAAAGCCCTTGACACTTTCTCCGACTTGATGTGGGCCTTCTGCTTTATCAAGCGCGTAGGTCTGGCCATCTTTTTGAACAAAATAGAAGTGATCATTTTCATCAATGACCATTCCCATGATGTAGCTTGCTAGATTCGTATTCATGTTTCCTTCTTTCCTCTTGCCTCTTCACAAGAATAATGGAAATAAAACCCAGCCAGCAGTGCCAACTGAGTCTTTCTTTCCTGTAATGGTTAGGATGGATTAAACTTCCATCAATTCTTTTTCTTTGTGAGCTGTCATTTCATCCACATGCTTAACAGCATCATCCGTAACTTTTTGGATCTCTTTTTCAAGACCTTTCAATTCATCTTCTGTGATTTCTTTTGCTTTTTCTTGTTTCTTCGCTTCGTCCATAGCATCGCGGCGGATGTTACGGATCGCTACTTTAGCATTTTCACCCACTTTTTTCACTTCTTTTGCCAAGTCACGACGAGTTTCTTCTGTCAAAGCTGGGATGACCAAGCGGATAACAGATCCATCGTTGGCTGGAGTGATGCCAAGGTCAGATGCATTGATGCTGTGCTCGATGTCTTTCAAAGATGATTTATCAAATGGTGTGATCAACAAGACACGCGCTTCTGGAATCGTGATAGATGCCAATTGGTTCAATGGAGTCTCTACTCCGTAGTATTCTACGAAAATACGATCCAAAAGACTTGCGTTTGCACGTCCAGCACGGATGCTACCAAATTCACGTCCCAAACTTTGGTGAGACTGGGTCATTCTTTCTTTTGCTTTTTCTACGATTGGGTTTGCCATAATCTTCCTCTATTTTCTATTATTTTTCTACGTTATTCGATACGGTTGTACCGATATTTTCACCAAAGACAACGCGTTTGATATTGCCTGGTTCATTCATATTAAAGACAACCAAGTCAATGTCGTTGTCCATGGAGAGAGTAGAGGCTGTTGAGTCCATGATGCGAAGACCTTTGTTGATCACATCACGGTGAGTCAATTCCTCAAATTTCACAGCTGAAGCATCTTTTTTCGGATCGGCATTGTAAACACCATCGACCCCATTTTTGGCCATGAGAATGGCATCTGCTTCAATCTCAGCTGCACGAAGGGCTGCGGTCGTATCTGTTGAGAAGTAAGGAGAACCGATCCCTGCACCAAAGATCACGATCCGATCTTTTTCAAGGTGACGAAGGGCACGACCACGGATATATGGTTCTGCAACTTGTTGCATAGCAATCGCAGTTTGAACACGGGTATCCACGCCAACTTGTTGAAGCGAATCAGCCATCACAAGGGCGTTCATGACAGTCCCAAGCATCCCTGTGTAGTCTGCTTGGACACGATCCATCCCTGCTTCAGCAGCAGGTTCTCCACGCCAAAGGTTTCCCCCTCCAATCACCAAGGCAATTTCAATTCCAAGTTCGTGAACTTCCTTGATTTCTTGAGCCATATTTTGGACAGTTTTGATATCGATTCCGACACCACGTTCGCCAGCAAGGGCTTCACCAGATAGCTTGATTAAGATACGTTTATACTTAGGTTCTACCATTTTCTCTCTCCTTTTTTGATCTGTATTATTTTACCATAAATTACGTTTTTTATATAGTCATATCCATCAAAATTTTCTTTTTTCCATCCGATTAGTTTTACCAACTGTAGCAAATAAAAATGGCGTACAAAAAAAGCTACCCGAAGGCAGCTTTTCATTTCAATTAAAGTGAGTTAACATCCACTTTGATACCAGGACCTTGAGTTGTAGTCAAAGTCAAGCTAGTTACGTAAGTACCTTTAGCTGTAGCTGGTTTTGCTTTTTGGATTGTGTCGTTGAAAGCTTTAAAGTTTTCAACCAATTTAGTATCATCGAATGAAACTTTACCGATGATCGCTTGAACGATACCTGCTTTATCAGCACGGTAAGTGATTTTACCACCTTTAGACTCTTCAACTGCTTTCGCAACATCCATTGTTACTGTACCAGTTTTAGGGTTTGGCATCAAGTTACGTGGTCCAAGGACACGTCCAAGACGTCCAACAAGAGCCATCATGTCAGGTGTAGCGATAACTACGTCGAAGTCCAACCAACCATCGTTGATTTTCGCAACAAGGTCATCTTCACCTACGAAGTCTGCACCAGCAGCTTTTGCTTCTTCAGCTTTTGCACCACGTGCAAATACAAGTACGCGAGCTGTTTTACCAGTTCCGTTTGGCAATACCATTGCACCACGGATTTGTTGGTCAGCTTTTTTCACGTCGATGTTCAAGTTGTAAGCAACTTCTACAGTTGCGTCAAATTTTGCAAAGTTAGTTTCTTTTGCAAGAGCTACAGCTTCTTCTACGCTGTAGACTTTTGTGCTGTCGATTTTTTCAAGAGCAGCACGAAGTTGTTTGCTTTTTTTAGCCATTTTATCTTTCTCCTTGTAATGTGGTCATATCGATTTTCATCTCCCACGTCACTCGTCATTTGATCAAGTGTATTGCGGGCAAATAGGATTGTTACAATTAGTCAGTAACAGTGAATCCCATAGAACGAGCAGTACCTTCGATCATACGCATTGCAGACTCAATGTTTGCAGCGTTCAAATCTGGCATCTTAGTTTCAGCGATTTGTTGTACTTGTGCACGAGTTACAGTTGCAACTTTCGTTTTGTTCGGTGTACCTGAACCTTTTTCAACACCTGCAGCTTTTTTCAAAAGAACAGCAGCTGGTGGTGTTTTTGTAACGAAATCGAATGATTTATCTTCATAAACAGTGATAACAACTGGGATGATCATACCAGCTTGATCAGCTGTACGAGCGTTAAACTCTTTAGTGAATCCCATGATGTTGATACCTGCTTGACCAAGCGCTGGACCAACCGGTGGAGCTGGAGTAGCTTTACCAGCAGGGATTTGCAATTTTACAAGTTTTTCGACTTTTTTAGCCATTTCTTAAATCCTCCTTTGTGGTTTTGGCGGTAATTACAGATTTTTACCTCCCACAAGTATGCTTTGTGCATACCTTTCTATTATACACGATTTCTCTTTTTTTGCAAGAAAAAATTAAAATATAGTAAACTTTTTTTTCGTTTTATGATAGAATGAAGCTATGTTAATCAAAGTTGCTTCTGTATTATTTATTTTTTTAACGCTGATTCTGAGCGGCATCATTGTTCACCTCTTTAAACTCCAAAAAAGAGGATGGCGATCTACCGATATTGCCTTTCCTTTATTTGCCTTGGAGTACTACCTGATCTCAGACAGCGCCTTTTACCACAGCCTCTTACCACTATTAGCCTTGAGCCTTTCGCTTTTGGCCTTGGGGCTAACGATTTATTTCTTAAAAAAGAAAAAGTGTTTTTATTATCCTAAATTTATCAAATACTTCTGGCGCGCTGGATTTCTAGTTACCTTCTTGCTCTATCTGATCTTAACCGCTAGTTTGTTTATCTAATGCCAAAAGACAACTCTATCTTTGGAGTTGTTTTTTTATAAATAACCTAGATGATACTGCATAGACTGAAATCATTTTAATTTTAAATTCTCTAATATGTACTGAAACTTTCCGACGTGAGAAAAGTGCTAGAAACACGATTGTTTCTAGCACTCGGGAGTTTTGAAACTTTAGGTTCAAAACTAAGTCATGGAACTTCGTAGAAGTTCGCTGACGTCCGTACTCACCTAAGGAAAGTTTCCAAAATATCTTTTTCTTCAATCTGAGACAACTCTATCTTTAGAGTTGTCTTTTTTTATTTCTTCCGATGAAAGAACCAGCCCACCAACTTCTTGAAAACTTGAATCAAGACGAGAGCTAGAACTGCCATGATGGCACAGATAAGCAGCGTTTGAAGTCTCAAGGGACTCATGTTAAAGAATTTCCCTAGGATACTACTTGAAACCAGGAAGGCTAGGATATTTCCTAGAAGAACCAGTCTCTTGTAGTGATTGAGAGGCTGGGATTCTTGGTAGATGATGGTAAATCCAACGAAGGCCATCAAGCAGATGGCTGCACTTGAGAGTTCTTCCGACCTCATGCCAAATGTCGAAGAGAGCAACACCAAACTAAAGATCAATATAAAATCCGTCAAGGCAGCAGGTAGCGCATTTTTAAAGACCGTTTCGATAAAGCGCCCTTTGATGCGCTCGCTATTGGGCTCAAGCGCTAGGAAGAATCCTGGAATCCCAATCGTAAAACCACTGATCAAAGACATCTGCGACGGCATAATGGGATAGGTAAAGGCTAAAAGCGTCACTGAGATGGCCAACAAAATGGAAAAGATATTCTTGATCAAAAAGAGACTGGCTGATCGTTGAATATTATTGACCACCCGCCGCCCTTCTGCCACGATGGACGGCATCTTCCCAAAGTCAGAATCCAGTAAGACCACTTGCGCCATCTTTTTGGTCGCATCGTTTCCAGATTCCATCGCAATACTACAATCTGCTGTTTTTAAGGCCAGAATATCGTTGACGCCATCTCCAGTCATGGCAACCTTGTGTCCCTTTGCCTGCAAGCCTTCAACAAGGCTTTTCTTTTGCTCTGGGGTCACTCGTCCAAAGACCGTATATTGACTCGCCGCCTGGTGCAAATTTTCTTCCGTCAGTAAGGTTCTGGCATCGATTAGACCCTCTGCTCCTTCAATGCCTGCTTTTTGTGCAATAGCTGAGACCGTAGCTGGGTTGTCCCCTGAAATGACCTTAATGGTCACTCCTTGTTCTTTAAAGTAGGCGAAGGTTTCTTTGGCATTTTTTCTCAAAGGATTGGAGAGAATGATCCAGGCCACCAAGTCTACAGGAGCCTCTAAAGTCTCTCCCAGGTGATCTCCCCGATATTTCCCAAAGGCCAAGACCCGATTACCTGCCTTAGTAGCAGGAGCTATCTCTTGTTCAAGCTCAGAGAAGCCCTCTCGTAAAACAAATTCTGGTGCCCCTAATACATAGATCCCAGATTCAAAGGCAATGGCCCCATATTTTTTCTTGGACGTAAAGGGCTGAATGTCGAGAGCCTTCCATGGCTGGCTGACTGGTGTCTTGTGAAATTTTCGGATGGCATCCATGGTATCGTTTTGATCCATACTAGCCTCTACATACTGAGCTAGAGTTTCCAAGTCTTGAGCGTCTTTAACTGGACGAATCTCTGTCACTTCCATACCTGGCTCTGTAATAGTCCCTGTCTTATCGACACAAAGGACATCCACGCGCGATAAGGTCTCAATCCCCTTCATGCTATTGAGCAGAACCTTTTCCTTGGCTAATCTGACAGCCCCCAGAGCCAGTGCCAAGGTCATCAAGAGATACAAGCCTTCTGGAATCATCCCGATCAAGGCCCCGACTGTTGAAGTCACACTGAGCTTGAGGCTATCGCCTAGGCTGATATAGCTACGAAGAAAAAGGAGCGAGCCTAGCGGAATGATAAGGAGACCAATGATCCCCACGATTCGGTTGACCGCATGGACCATATCGGACTCCTCATGAGACTTGACTTGCTTGGCTTCCAAGCTCAATTGGTTGATGTAGGAGTCGTTCCCAACTTTTTCCAGTCGCGCTAAACCTTGACCAGCGATCACAAAACTACCTGACATGAGTGCGTCTTGTGCTCCTTTTTTGACCTCATCGGCTTCACCGGTCAATTGCGACTCATCGACTTTTAGCTCGCCATCCAGCAAAACCCCGTCCGCATAGATCTGATCTCCAGCTTGAAAGCGAACCAAATCACCCTCCACCAGCTGATCGATAGGTAGAGCGACTTCTTTTTCTTCGCGAAGAACGATCGCCTCACTCATATGTAGAAATTGCATCTGACGCAAGATACGTCTAGAGCGGACTTCCTGCACAATTCCTACCAAGGAGTTGACCACGACGACCGGGACAAACAAGAGATTGTTCCAAGACTTCACTGCTACCAGCAAGACCGCTAAAACCAGAAAAATCAGATTAAAGTAGGTAAAGACATTGTCTCGAATGATCTGCCCTACACTTTTTTCTGTCTTGATCGTGACCTTATTTTGCTTGCCCTCTTGGATCTTTTTTGCTACTTCTTCCTGACTGAGTCCTTCTAATCTATCCATTGCTTTCCTCACTCATGTATTTCCAAGGGCAATCCTTCTGGATCAAAGAAAAATGCCATCTTCTTGCCATCAAAATCATCATAGCGAAGGCCTGTATTCTCAATACCTAGCTGATCCAATCTAGCTAGATACGCCTCTACATCGTCCACTTTAAAGGCCAGATGACGCAGTCCCGCATGCTCGGGCAAGGGGAACTTCGGACGTTCTGGGGCCGTCGGTTTGATAAAGAGTTCTAAAGTCAGCTCCCCCTGGCGGAGATTGATCAAGATATCTCCGCGTTCGGGACGGTCATACTCACTGACAATCGCAAAGCCCAACTGGTCCACATAAAAATGCAACATAGCGTCGCGATCCCGTCCAATGATGGCAATATGATGAATCGTGTCTAACTTCATCTGGTCCTACTTTCTATTTTCTATAAAAAGAAAAGGGAGTGGGGCATATGCCCTTTTTCCCTATCCTTATGATTGTTGCAATACTTTTCGAGGCTTGGTCCCTTCAGCTGGTCCAATCACACCTGCTGCTTCCAACTCTTCCATGAGGCGAGTCGCCCGGTTAAAACCAACCGATAAGCGGCGCTGGATCATCGAAGCACTGGCTTTTTGGGTCTCGATGACGAGTGCTTTGGCCTCTTCAAAGAGAGGATCGCCTTCGTCTGAGCCACCCATGCCTCCGTCAAAGTCTGACTCCGATACTTCTCCTGGATCAAAGGCATCATCATAATCGGCTTCTGCCTGCTCTTTGACAAAGTTGACAATCCGCTCCACATCGTCATCTGAGATAAAGGATCCTTGTAGACGAATCGGATGATTTTCATCGATCGGTTTAAAGAGCATGTCCCCACGACCGAGCAATTTTTCTGCCCCATTTTCATCCAAGATGGTCCGTGAGTCGGTCCCAGATGATACCGCAAAAGCGACACGGGAAGGCACATTGGCCTTGATCAAACCTGAGATAACGTCAACCGATGGCCGTTGAGTCGCAAGGATCATGTGAATCCCCGCCGCACGCGCCTTCTGTCCCAGGCGAATAATAGCATCTTCCACTTCTTTACTTGCCACCATCATCAAGTCTGCCAGCTCATCGACAATGACCACGATCAATGGAAGGGGCACTTGCTTCATCTCAGACTGGGCATTGTACTCCGCCACCTTGGCATTAAAGCCAGCAATATTTCTAGCGCCTACTTTTGAGAAGAGCTCGTAGCGATTTTCCATCTCATCAACGACCTTCTGCAGAGCTCGACTGGCCTTGCGTGGGTTAGTCACCACTGGAATCAAGAGGTGAGGAATATCATTGTAGACAGAAAGCTCCACCATCTTAGGATCGACCATCATAAACTTGACTTCATCCGGACGGGCCTTCATCAAGATACTCGAAATAATGCCATTGACCGCGACGGACTTACCAGATCCAGTAGACCCCGCTACCAAGAGGTGGGGCATCCGAGCCAAATCAAATGTCCGAGCTGAACCATCTACAGCCTTCCCGAGAGGAATCTCAAGGAGTTTGGTAGGATCAGTTTTGGACTGCTCCCACAATTCACGGAAGGAAACCGTCGCAATCTCTGAGTTGGGCACTTCGATTCCGACCAGAGACTTCCCTGGAATCGGTGCTTCAATCCGTACATCCTTGGCAGCTAGGGCTAAGGCCAAATCATCTGCTAGGTTGGAGATGCGGTTGACCCGCACACCGACAGCCGGCTTCACTTCATACTTGGTGACAGAGGGGCCGATTTCCGCCCGCTCCACTGTTGCCTTGATGTTAAAGCTTGCAAAGGTCTCTTCCAAAATGCGGATATTCTGACGAACGATATTTTTCTCTTTGGATTGATTTTTCGGCTTGTCAGGTGCGAAGAGATCAATGGTTGGAAGTTTGTACTGGAGGAGTTCCTTAGGTGTGAAATCCACTTGAACTTCTTCCCCATCGTCCTCGAATTCTTCGGCTTCCGGAAGCTCTTCGTATGCTTCAGGCTCTTCAGGCCATTCTTCATCTGGCAGGTAGATCTCTGGTGTTGCTGGTGCGAAAATTTCGGCTTCTGGGAAGGTCTCTGTGAACGGCTCTTCCGCCGCCAGCACCTCTCCCGTTTCAGGGTCTACAGGATGCCCTTCCATTGAAAGGGGAGTTGTAAGAACTGCACTTGCTTCTTCTTGCTCTCGTTCAGCTGCAGCAGCTTCCTCGGCAGCTCTCGCTTCTTTTTCAAGGAATTTCTGCTCGCGACGTTCTTTGCGTTTTTCCATAGAAGCGTGGAAGGCTTCCGATCCCTTTTCAAACAAATCATAGATGGAGTAGGGACTCATCAAGAGAATCCCCAATCCAATAAAGAGAAGGCCAATAAAATAAGAGCCAATATTTGAAAAGAGGAAGGAAATCGGAGCATAAAGAAGGGCACCGATCATACCACCACCGGCAAAGCTCTCCACTCGCAGATGAATCAAGTCTGCCATGATTCTTGAAAAGGTGACCTTGATTCCATTATTGTCTAAATGAAGGGAGGATACAAAGAAGGCCTGAAACATCAAGAGAACCCCAGCAAAGAAGCTTAGGAATCCTGAAATAACCCCTTCGTGTTTGTCCAGCCATTTAAAGGCATAGAGGTAGAAAAAGGTCGCTAAAATAGCCAAGTAAGCCAAACTCCCAACAAAGAGTCGGATTAAGTTGTAGGCCAAGACCCCTACTGCCCCCAATTTCAAGGCTGCAAAGACTAAAACCAGACTAATGAGAATGGTCGCAATCATGCGATGAATCGCTTTTTTTCTTTCTAATTCTGCTTTGGACAGTCGTCTCGTCGACCGTGTTTTTTTTGATTGATTATTGTTTGCCATAACCTTTATTATATCACATTTCCAAGCTAGTTCTCTAGTAAAATCTCTTCCACAAATTTGTAGCAGAAAGCAGAAAAACAGCACCGAGTGGGCACTGTTCTTTAGAGCTGTTTAGAACGATATTCAATGATGTTCAAATTCCAAAATGGTTCTTACTCAGATTTTTTATCCTCCGGTGTTATGGTATCTAGAACTTGGTCGACTTTTTGCTCTCTTTCCAAGTCATGATCCGTTTGAATCATATCAATTTGATCTTGTAAATTTGTCTGCTGGACTTGTGGTTTGAATGACGAAGCAAATCCTACTCCAATTACCAATAAACTCGCTCCAAGGACGCAAAGTCTCTTGACATGCCAAGCCATCGGCAAGGGAATTTTCGCTCGAATACCTGATTTCTTGACCCAATCCGGATGATCTCGCATGACACGATTAGCTGCCATCAGAGGCATCAGGTAGCCAAAGAGCGCAATGACCGTTGTCAAACCAATAACCCGAAAACGATTCTGATTAGATGGAGAAACATGGTTCACTTCCATCAGGACCATGCCCGTAATCACCAAAATAATGACCAGTAATAAGCCCAAAGATCCCCATAGACCTTCCCTACGGTAGCATTTCAATTCATCAAATGACATCTCGTTAAAATTCTTATTCATTCTCCAATAACTCCTTGTGTTTTTTCAGGCTCTTTCAATTAATCTCTATTTTGATCGGAGGATTTACAGATGCCTGCCTTCATCCTTCAAGTATTGCTTAGCCTTTCGAACGATATAGAGTGACTCATCTTCTGAGATTAACTTGTGAAAGAGATCATTGGCTCTGTGCTGATCACCTTTAAGAGTAGCATTCAAGGCTTGGTAGTAGATAATTTCCAACTGCTGGTACTTGAAATCATTGCTTAAATCTTCGAAATAGTCATTGCTTTGGTGTGCAATGGTTAAATCATAAAGAGCGAGACAGACTTTTTTTGTTTTCTCAGCTAGTGTAGGGTCTGTGATAGTCAATTCATTCAACCGATCCTCCAGCTCTTCCCTAGACAAATCAGTATCTGTCAGCACGATCGAGCGAATAAGATAACTCTCAAAAAAATTCTTATATTTCTGCGAATAATCCGTCTGACTAAGTGCTTCCCTAGATTCTTTTATGACAGTCTCAAAATCTCCCATCATAAAAGAATAG
>JAWGXY010000044.1:0-14092 GCA_032572035.1 Streptococcus parasanguinis | reverse complement strand
GTTAACTTTTAAAATACTATTTGTGTCTTTTATATCTATAAAAACGTTAACATCATCCTCAAAGAGAAATTTTCTTACTAAATAAAAGTACTGCTTATAGTAAAAATCATCGTGGGTTTGATTATATTTCTTATGGTTTAATTTATTTTTGTCTATTATAACTACTCTAAAATTAAGATGCTCATTATCAAAAAAATAATTTACAAGATCTTCATAAAAGGTAATTTTAGAATTTGAAACTTTCCTCCACTTTATTTCAGAACGTGAAGAAATACCGTGTTTTCTTTTTATTTCTTTTATCTCCTTATAGACAATATTCCTTACATAGTCTGGACAAGAAATCCCTCCTATTAACATTACACTCTCACCATCATTTTCCAAATGACAAGACTCATCACAATATAAGTTGAGCATCTTAATAACTCCTAATTTTTGTAGTAATAATTCTATTATACCACGAACCCCCAGTAAAACTAAGACTTACAAAGGATTATTCTTCAAGAATTAGTATGTATTTTTAAGAACAATAATCTAAAATAGATTGGAGAACAGACATCTTACTTCGGTGTCTGTTTTTCTATACCTAAAAATGTACTTTTGCTCTTCATCAACTTCACCAAACTTTCTTCTAAAATATACATTAAAAAATCTCCTAATGGACTACAATATAGATACCACGATGAACGTTATTCTAGCTTTTTCAATTTTACATAATAAAATAAAGTACATTTTTCAAATAGTCTACATTACTCCTTAAACTCAGTTGTATCAAGGGTTTATCCACTGTCTCGGGAAAAGTACAAAATTTTTTAGTTTTAACATGTAGTAATTTTCAATGAAAACTTTATGTATACAAATAAAAAAAACAATATATTGTGTTTTGCTGAGTCTTTAATAAAAATAATTTTAATTTTTTGTACTTTTTTATTCTATCAAATATCTATCTTAGACTTAAATTTTTTTCATTATTCCATAATTTGGGTTCATCAGGAAAAATATAGTCATGTGTTTTAAAATATTGCTCTCTTACCACATCAATCCACTTATTTAGCATTTTTGCAGCTATTATAGAATCACCAGATGGATATACCATCAAAAGCAACCCCGTAAGTTGCGCTATTGTTATAGCAGAGTGTTCACCAGGTATTGTTAGTCCATAATCAGTATGCCCTACACTTATTTTCTCTTCCCCGTCCATTAGACCTAATCGATTAAATGTGCCTTGTGATGATGCATGTGTGACTTCATTAGAGATTCGATATGGTTGTTGCCATAATTCTGATGGGAAATTGGATTTTTTTCTGATATCGTCAAAACTTATATATCTCTTTTTAGGACTAAATTCACCACAAGCTCTTGCCCATTCATAACGATCTTCTGTATTATGTGATGAAATATAAGCTTCAGCAACTTCCTCTCCATATTCTGAAATAAACGACGCAATAATATTTAATTCGTAAAGTGAACGCCATCTAGAATACGCACCATCAGCAAATCCATTTTTCATTAAAGTGATTATCTCTAAAAATTGTTGTAGACCTCTTCCGTGTATGTATTTTAAGGCTGTGTATTTATGAATAGATTTTTCTCTCTCCTTGTTATCAATTTTATTTACATAATCAGAATAATCTTTTACAGATTCAAGAACCATCATATACATGGTCTCAGATGTAGCAAACGCATTAGACCACTTTTGCTCTATTCTTGCAATTATTTCTGTTTCCTCTCCTCTAAACAGTAACGTATTCTCATGCATTATCATCTTAGCATCTCTTACCATTTGATTTGAAGTGTCATTAATCATTTCTAGATATAATCCTGAAAAATCAGCCTTTTCATATTTTTCATAAAATTTATCAATTTCAGATTGATTTTTTAATTCTTTTACATGTTCTACGAGAATTTCTTTTAGTGTATCTTTAAAAAACTGTCCAAATTTATCGGCCATTATAGCTCCTACCTTTTTAATAGTTTATACATAGTATTTATTGCAATAATCTTCTAGTCTAAAAGAAAATAAATTAGAAAATCTTGTATTTTACGTTTAGAAATAGCGCATCATCTATCATTAATTATACCATCAACAAAATAAAAATCTATATCTTGTGTTAAGTAGGAACATAAATAAGTTTTAAAAAAATGTACAATTGAACCACCACTTCTTCTGCACTTATTAGAGTAAAAAATGTACAAAATAATCCCTTAAATCAGATGATGTTATGAACTAGAAAACATACAAAATACCACTCCAGAATAATGTACAAAATAAAAATAAAGTACACTTTTTAAAGAATGTACTTTATGCTTCTAATTCAGTTGTATCAATGGTTTAGCTCTAGTTAAGTCAATTGTACATAAACTTTTAGTTTTTATAGGACTGTTTTGTATCAAAATAATAACTGGAATTTTTTTCACCAAGAAAATAGTTAATTTTATACTTTATAAAAGTGAAAACTGGAAAATTTTCAAACCTGAATTTTAGCGAAAATGTACTTTACTAAATTCAAAAAACTGATTAAATCAAAGTTTCTAGGCCTACAAGGGGGTTAAAAGTGACTATTTGATACATTACGCATCTAAGCTACTCAATTAAAAAATGTACTTTATCCAGCATTAAAATAAAGTACATTTCGATTATAAAGTAAATTTTTCAAAGAGTGTACATTACGCCTTAAACTCAGTCGTGTTAAGGGTTTATCAACTGTCTAGGGTAAAGTACAAAAAATTTTAGTTTTCCTTTCTATACTAGATCCCTTTTAAACACAATAAAATCAGCAAATCTCATGGATCTACTGATTGTTTTTTATGCTGTTACTTATTTTTCTACATACTGAAATGGAATCTTGCTACCACAGAGCCAATTATAGACTCGATCATTGACTTGAACATTCATAGCTTCATGCGCATATTCTGGCATAATTAAATGCTCTTTTGGACATTCTAATCGATTATAAATGGCAAACTGTGTCTCAGGATGACAGACATCATCATCTAGCCCGGTAATCATGTGAACTTGTCCTTTGATACGATGGGCAAAATTTTTCACATCAATATAGGCCAAAGTCTGCATCAAACGATCTTCCGTTTCATGGAATGGATCATGGAACTTGAAATAACGGAAAAGCTCGTCATAAGCCTCGCTGGTGTTCCCAATCTCCAACACTCGTCTGAAATCTGATAAGAATGGATAAATGGCTACCGTTCGTTGTATACGAGGATTCAATCCAGCAGAAACCAGGGCCAAGGCGCCACCTTGTGATGCTCCATAGCTGGCAAGTTTGCTGTCGTCAACTTGAGGGAGGCTGGCTACAATTTCAATTAACTGGTAAAGATCTAAGTAGATATCCTTATAAAAGAGCTGGTCCGGACCTTCCACAGCTCCACGGATAATCTGTCCTTTAACCGTATTTCCAAGTGGTGAGCGATCTCCATCAGTTGAATAGCCTGACTGCCCTCTCACGTCCATAGACACAACACCATAGCCGGCTACTGTATAAGCTAACATATCAGCCCAATCCCAACAACGTCCCATATAGCCATGAAAATGGAAAATAACGGGAACTTTTTGATCCGTTTTTGGAAGGATCATTCTTGAATAGACAAGGCCATTTCTAGTTCCTTTAAAGGTTAATTCATAACAAGCGACATTTGGAATGTTGAAATCTCGTTTTTCAAGCTTGTATTCAGGTAGTTCAGTCATCTTTGCTAGGGCTTGATTCCAAAAAGCATCAAAATCTGCGGGAACATCATCCCGTCCCTTGTAAACTTTCATTGTCTCTAGTAACTTAGGATCTTTCATAAAATCCTCCTTAGGTATGTGTAATCGCTACCAAAAATGTACCATATTTACCTAAGGATTGCAAGAGACAAATAAAAATTACATAACCGAAATTATGTAATTTTGCTATAGATTCAAAAATAGACTTAATTGCTTCACTAGATCTGGATTAGTGGGTAAAGCTGAATGATGAGCCTTGCGACCGTTTAAATTCACTTCTGTATAGGCTTGTTTCTCAAAAATAGATTGTGCTGCTTGGGCACTAGAGAGGGGAACGATCCCATCTGATTTCCCAGCAAAGCTACCGACAAAGTTAAGGACCTCTACTTCTTTTTCTAAGCGATGCTTCCATGTTTGAAAATCATCATACATCTCTTGGTTGAATTGGTAAGGACTACCAATAATAGCGAGCTTTCTTACGGTCAGTTTTTTCTTTTCTAAAAAGCCACTTTCCAATAAACCAGTCAAAACTAGTCCACCATTGGAGTGCCCGACTGCCTTGAAGTCTGTAAAATGATAGTGATCAAGAAGGTAGGTTAGAGCAATCTTAAGGGATTCGATTTGCTGCTTGATATTGCTGTAGCCATCACGATTATTCTCAAAGCCAATCACAATCATTGGATTCGGCTCTTTCGTATTCAGTCTTCCTTCCATCTCTATAGAATCATCTTTATTGACCTTTATTTTTAAGAGACTTTGCTTTTTTCTAGAAAAGCGATGGAGCATGCGGATGGTTCCGTTGAATCGCTGGATACTGGCTGAACTCCCAGGTACAAAGATAATTGGTCTGATGGGTGGTTTCTTCGATCCTTTAGGAAATTCAAAGGCCTTTCTGTGCGAAGAAAACAATCTTGTAAAGAAACGAATGACTTGTTGAAATAGTTTTTTTAACATCTTTCCTCTAGTAGTAGTTTCTAAAAGAACCCAGAACAGTGTGTTCCAGGCCCTCTTAGAAACGATTATTTCCGTTTTTTCTTATTTTTGCGCATTTGTTTGGCCATCTTGTTCATCGCCCGTTTCATCATGAATTCACCGGCTTTTCCTTTGAGACCGCCACCGAACATTTGGCTCATATCAGGCATTCCAGCACCTCCACCAAGAGCTGACAAGTCAGGCATGCCACCTTGTCCCATCATCCCTTCAAGAGCAGACATATCAGGCATTCCACCAGGCATATTCTTCGGCATATTATTTGGATTGAGCCCCATTTGTTTCATCATCTTGTTCATATCGCCAGAGAGGACGCCTTGCATCATCTGCTTGGCTTGGTTAAAGTCCTTGATGAATTTATTGACTTCGACAAAGCTATTTCCTGAACCAGCAGCAATCCGACGACGACGGCTTGGATTTAACAAATCTGGATTTTCCCGTTCAGCTGGTGTCATGGATGATACGATCGCACGTTTGCGAGCAATTTCTCGTTCATCGACCTTGAGGTTCTTCATGGCAGGATTATTAGCCATACCTGGAAGCATCTTGAGCAGGTCTTCCATTGGTCCCATGTTTTGGACTTGGTCTAACTGATCGATGAAGTCGTTGAAATCAAAGGTGTTTTCTCGCATCTTCTCAGCGAGTTCAAGGGAACGTTTCTCATCGTATTCTTGAGAAGCCTTCTCGATCAGCGTCAGCATATCCCCCATACCGAGGATCCGACCAGACATGCGGTCTGGGTGGAAGGTTTCGATATCAGTGATTTTTTCACCAGTACCAGTGAACTTGATTGGTTTCCCAGTAATCTGACGGACAGAAAGGGCTGCACCACCACGAGTATCCCCATCGATCTTGGTCAAGATGACCCCGGTTACTTCGAGTTGTTCATTGAACTCACGCGCCACATTGGCCGCTTCTTGACCAATCATAGCATCGACAACCAAGAGGATTTCGTTTGGCTCAGCAAGGGCTTTGACATCACGCAACTCGCCCATGAGTTTTTCATCGATTTGCAGACGACCAGCCGTATCGATCAAGACATAGTCATTGTGGTTGGCTCTTGCCTGTTCCAAGCCTTGGCGAACGATCTCAACTGCAGGCACTTCAGTACCAAGTGAAAAGACAGGGACATTAATTTGCTGACCAAGCGTCTTTAACTGGTCAATGGCCGCTGGACGATAGATATCGGCCGCAATCATCAAAGGACGTGCGTTTTCTTCCTTGACCAATTTGTTGGCCAATTTACCCGCAAAGGTTGTTTTACCAGCCCCTTGAAGACCGACCATCATGATAATGGTTGGAATTTTTGGAGATTTGATAATTTCTGCTGTTTCTGAACCCAAAATCGCTGTCAATTCTTCATCGACAATCTTCACGATTTGTTGGGCAGGGTTGAGGGTTTCGATGACTTCATGACCTACAGCCCGCTCGCGAACCCGTTTGATGAAGTCTTTTACAACAGGAAGGGCAACGTCGGCCTCTAAGAGGGCTAGACGAATCTCTTTGGTCGCTTCTTGGACATCCGCTTCAGAGATTTTCCCTTTCTTACGAAGATTTTTAAAGACGTTTTGTAAACGTTCGGTTAAACTTTCAAATGCCATTATTTTCTCCTATTTTTTCAATTCAGTGGAAATCGTCCGAAATGTTGCAAACATTCTAGTTCTTCGGGTGTGACTTCTTTCATGATTTCATTTGGATATCCCCAACAGCTAAAACCTATTTGCATAGCTTTGGAGATATCATTGGGCGAGATAATCTGTAGTCGAGTAGGAAATACTTCCTCTGCGACTAATAGTTTGCAAGGTATTCCTTGATAAATGACCAGACTGTCCATAATCACTCCCGATTATCAATGCTTGATAAAATTTCAACCTGCTCTTGTAGAAAAGTATCTTCCGGATAGCGTTCTAAAATCTGATCAAAAATCTGGCTGCGTACAATGTAATCGGAATACATATGGAGTTTCATTTCGTAATCTTCCAAAATTCTTTCTGTACGTTTAATATTGTCATAGACCGCTTGACGGCTCACTCCAAACTCTTCTGCAATCTCAGCCAAGCTGTAGTCATCTGCGTAATAGAGCTCGATGTAGTTCATCTGCTTGTCCGTCAAGAGCGCTGCATAAAACTCAAAGAGCGCATTCATTCGGTTGGTTTTCTCAATTTCCATACCTTTCATTATATCAAAAAAGCCCGCTAAAGACTAGCGGGACTTGATGCTTTTTGAGCTTGAAATAAGAGGATCTATCATTAGAGTTTTAGTGCTAACATATTGACTGTCATCCCTGCTGCAGTTCCCATCAAGAAGATGGTATCTCCCTCCTTCACATAGCCATGATCAAGCGCATAGGCTAAACCGAAAGGCACGGCTACCGAAACCATATTTCCATAATCGCTGACAATATTGAGATATTTATCTTTACCAACTCCCAATTTGTCCATGACGAGTGGCAAGGCCCGGCTAGCTTGATGGGGAATAATATAGTCTACAGCATCTTTAGAAATGACTGATTTCTCTTGGAATTCTTGGAACATTTCTGGAATAACACGAGCAGAAAGTAAGAGAATTTTCTTCCCTTTCATGTCAAACATGAAATCAGTCTTGGTTGCTTCAGAGTACAATTTTGGATGATAAGCTGTCAAACCACCTCGAATTTCGGTATCATGGGCTCCTTCAGACCAGGTACGTTGCATGCTAGCAATAATTCCTTTGTCTCGGCTTGTTGCTTCAAAAATAAAGGCAGCTGCTCCATCGCTAAATAATTCAAAACTCTCTTTTTGTTTAGGATTAAGGCCAAGACTTCCTACTTCACTGGATACAATTAGGACACGCTTGTACTCGCCACCTTCAATCAGATAGGAAATGGTGCTTAAGGCTGATACAAAACTAGTACAGGTGGTATTAATATCCATGGCTGGAATCGTCAGTCCCTTGGCCACGCGCTCATGGATCAAAGCAGCCGTACAAGGAATAGGCTGAACGCCAACCGCACTAGCCGAAACCAAGCAGTCGATATCTGTCATTTCAAGCCCTGCATGTTTTAAAGCAGCTTCAATCGCACGCGACGCAAGATCAATCTGTGTTTCTTCTCCTTCTTTCACCCGGTAACGAGTCTGGTCTTTGAAAGTTACGGTATGAGCCGGAAGCGCTGTTCCATAGCCTTTAATTTGCAAATGTCTTTTTACTGTAGTCATAGGATTCTCCTTTTATTGAAGTCGTTGAACACGTTTTAATTTACGTGTTGGGTCCCATTGGTAATCGATAAATTGAATACTTGGGAGGATGAATTGTTTTTGTTGAGCCAAGAGTTCAAATTGGGCAAAGATCGCTTTCTCAATAAAGTCGGAACGATGACTCAAGGCGATGGTAATAGATCCATCCGCCAGCTGAGTCACTTGATAGTCCTGAATATTTTCAACGAATAAAATGCACCGACGAATAAAATCTGGATAGATGGTTTGGATGTTTCCATCAACTTTTTTGAAATAGAAGATATCGTCCGATCGTCCTTCGATTTTCGCGATTCGAGTAAAAACGGATCCACAAGGACAGGGAGACTTTTCTTCTACTAAAATATCATTGAGTCGATAGCGATAGATGGGTTGACTCGTTCGTTTAAAATCTGTAATAATCGGATAAAAGCGGCCATCATCCAGATACTCTTTTTCGACATACAAAATATCTTCGTTGAGGTGAAGATTACCTTCTGAACAAGTACAAGCTAAAAACCCTTCTGTCGCTTGGTAGACCTGATCAACCTTTTCTAGTTGAAAGGCTTTGGCGATTGTCTGAGCATCTCTATCCTCTAGGATCTCTGCGACAGAGACAACCTTGACAGGGTGAAGAGCAAGTTGCTGATTAGTGACATAGTTAGCTAACTCAATCAAGGTGGAAGCTGGTGCCACTACAATGGTTGACTGATAGTTTTTGAGACGCTCTAAATGCTCCTTACTATCCTTGAAGATATCAAAATACTCTAATCGAATAAGGGACGAATTAATGGTTTGATAGAGTTCGTTATCAGCACGTAAGAAAAAAGCAATGCGATGACCAAACAGGTTTCCTTTTGGCAACATCTTAGCTAAGATTGCTGCAGCCCACATACTTCTTTCTTTTTCTGTGGTGACAAAGACCCCTCGGTGACCGGAGGTTCCAGAGGACAAGCCTACTGCTACTTCTCCATTCATTTCGGTAAAATCTCGTGTTTGTTCCCCACGTATGGCCATCTCTAATGCCTGATCTCGATCCACGCCCAGGGTATTAAGTTCATTGAAATGCGTCATCATGAAATTCTTATCCATAGTCCCTAAGGATTCAGGAGAATGGGTTTGAAAATAGGGAGAGTGAGAAGTGATAAAAGCATGGTAGCGAGCCAATTGCTTTTTTTGGTACTTTTCTAAGCTTTCCTTTGAACGGAATCGATGGCACCATCTCGTTTCAATAAAGGTTTTCAGAAAGACTGTTTTTTTCATTTAAAATCCTTTCAATCCGTTCTTGCGGGTCGTGACTGACCACAACTTGAATGCCCTCTTGTAATAGTTTCTCTAGCAAATCTGCCCCCTGGAGATAGGCCTTCTTATTGTCCTGTACAAAGGAAGGGATGAGACGCATTTTTCGTGTGTAAGGCAAGAGATCCACTCCCCAGCATAGATCTGCACCTATATAGAGTTTCAGCTCATCCATATACAGACACCCCTGCCCTCTTGCATGCCCATCGATAGATGATACGAGAATACTCCCATCACCAAATAGGTCCGCAGTCGGGCGATAAGGGAAAGCAGGATGCCTTTGATCTGCTTTGAGACAAGTCACACGATCTTTGAAATCAGCTGGAAGAAACTCTTTAAAAATCAGATCTTTGAATTTCGGCTTCTGGTACACTTCATAGACTTCCTGAGTTACAAAGAAATGAGCATTTGGAAAAAGTGCTGCTCCGCCGAGATGATCAGGGTGCAAATGAGAAAGAAACACATAGGAAATGTCTGCTGGATCAATTCCACGCTCTTGCAATAAATAGTCAATCTGGTCTTCCTTTTTCATCTGCATAGGCGTTGCTAGACGGTACCAGTAATACCGTGCTTTTTTCTTGATCTCATAATGATAGCCAGTATCGTACAAAATATAGCCTTTTTCACGATGATGAATCAAAAAGACACCTGCTGGAAATTGCATTTTTTTATTCGGAATCCCTTTAAATAAGAGTCCAGAATGACTGCTACAAAAACCTGCTGGAAAATAATCAATGTGCTCGATCATGTTGGACATAGTTATCAATCCCTTCTTCAATGGTCATTTTTGGATAGTAGCCAAGTTCGGTTTTGGCCTTTTGAATATCGAGAGTTTGGCTATAGCGAAGGAGATAATAGGTGTAGCGAGTCAAGGGGGGTTCAGCTTTTATATGAAATAATCGATACACCACTTCAAGGCTAAAAGCTGCACCTGCTACTAGTCCTGCTGGAATGTTCCGATAGCGGATAGGTTCTCCTAATCCTTTTAGTGTTGTTTCAATCAAATACTTAAAGGTCTTTGGTTCTCCATTAGTAATATTATAAACCTGCCCGTGTGCTTCTTTTGCTTCCAAAGCCAAACGAATGGCTAGAGCGACATTTTCCACACAGGTCATATCCATGAGCTGCTCTCCCCCTCGAATCAACGGAATCCCAATTTTTCGACTGAGGCGTAAAACCCGAGGCAAGATACTGGTATCTCCCACACCAAATAATCCTCTCGGACGCAAGATGATACTTGGCACATCTGGATAGTCAGGAAATAGTTTTTCAGAAGCCAATTTGCTTCTGATATAATTGTTCAGGTGGTTTTCTTTTGGAGCATCACTTTCCTTAATATCCAATTGGTCTTTTCCAGCTGCATAAATACTAGGAGAAGAGACATAAACTAGGCGTTTTACCGCATATTCACGGCACAAGTCAAGGACATTTTGGGTGCCGATGACATTTGCCTGATAGAAAGCCTTCCAAGGGCCCCAAGCTGAGGATAAGGCTCCTGCATGAACAACAGCATCAATTTCCTGAAAAGCTTGTCTTAGTTCCTCAATAGAGCTTAAATCTCCTTTAACAAATTGGACACGCTCACTTTCCAGAGCCTTCCCAACTTTTTCGTTTCGGCCAAAGGCTACAATGGAATAGTCGTGATCCAATAACTCCTTAATCACATATTTTCCAAGGAAGCCAGTCGCGCCTGTTACAAGAATTTTCATAGTTTTCCATCCGTTCCACGTCTTAATAATCGTTGAATTTCAAACTCTAAGGTATCCAACGGTTTGTAGGTTTTTGATAGTTTGTTTAGTTTCGCTAACTCTTCCCAAGATTCTTTTTCTAAAAGGGCGTTAAAACCTGCTTGAATTTCTTCAGTGCGATTTCGATGAGCTTGAAAAGCAATCCCTGCTTCTACTCCTCGAATGGCATAGTCAAATTGGTCATAATCATGCGGCAAGATCAAGGCTGGTTTCTTAAATTCGATGCACTGATAAAAGATTCCAGCCCCTCCATGGTGAACCACATAGTCCATTTGCGGTATGTATTCTTTGTAAGGGAGATAAGTTACGAGAGTCACATTTGAAGCCACTTCTTCTTCAGAAAATTCTTTTGCTCCATCTCCTAGTGTGACAAAAAAGTGGCATTCTGGATGCTCTTTGGCTAACTGCTTGGTTTGATGGAGCAAATTTTCTTTTGCCCACGGCAACTGAGTCCCACAAGTAACAAGAACCTTCTTTTTGTCTTCATAAGGGCTGAGATCCAAAGGATAATCTTCTGCTTTTTCAAGAGAAGTCCCCAAAGGGCCAAGCCAAGCATATTGATGAGGGAAATGTGTTTTCAACTCCAGCTCCATCATCCCAATTCCAAAGATGGCATAAGGAGAGTAAATAGTCTCTACTCCATTTTGATTGTACACCTTGAAATTGTAACGTTTTAAGCGTTTGCGTAAGAGGAAAGCCCCACAGTATTTCCCAATACGCGTGAGTTTACGGCATAGTGCTTGGATCTTCTCTTCCTTCTTTGTGCGCGCGACTCCCATTCCTCCGAAGAAGCAAGGGGGACCATAAGGAGTTTCGATTGCAAATTGAGTTGCCATTGTGGTGATCCAAGGAATTTCCAACTGTTCTGCCACAAAGCCTGCTGATAGAGTGATAAAATCAGCAATCACAATATCTGGGCGATTGACGCGCCACTCCTCTAACAATTGATCCGATACATGATTAATCAAATCGAGACTCTTAGATAATTGCTGATAGGCTGAAAAGAGATTGTGTTTTTTATCGTTATTAGCCGCACGTTCAAATTCTTCCACTTTGTCCTCGAGGATAGGAACAACCGTGAAGCCCAGACTTTCTGTGACCGCTTTTTTCTGAGGACCTGTGAAAACCCGGATTTCCATGGTTGGATCATCCAATAAGGGTTTGACGAGATTTAAAGTCGGGTACAGATGCCCACTCAAGGGAACAGCTACCACATCAATTTTAATTTTTTTCATTTTTTCCTGCCTTATATCTCTTATTTAAGCTTTAAAACCTGCATCTATCTATTAATTCGTAAAAAAAATCAAAAATTGAAGAAAAAATAAAATTTTTTTTAAAAATTTTTAAAAATTATCAATGTTGCCTTTACTATCACTATTTAGAAAGAATGAGTTCTCACTAAAAAAACTCCCAAATGCCCTGGCAATATGCCTCTGACATTTGAAGAGTTTTCTATTTCTGTTCATTGTTCGCTTAATTGTTTTCCAAATAAAATTCGAACCGTTCGCCGACATACTGGCTTTTCACATACTCAAAAGCCGTCCCGTCTTCAAAATAGGAAACCTGTGTCAATCCTAAAATAGCCTGTCCTTTTGAAATCTGCAAATAGTCCGCAATCTTATCTTTGGCTAATCGCGCATAGATGGTCTGATGCGACTTTCCGATCTTATAACCATGACGCTCCAAGGTTTGGAAGAAATGACTGGTGACCTCTTCGCGATTGAAATTCTTAATAAATTTCTCTGGAATGGAAGCCACTTCATAAACGACAGGGATCCCGTCCGCATATCGGACCCGCTCCATCCGAATGATGGTGTCTGTCTTATCAATGCCTAATTTATCCACTTCTTGGAGACTAGGAATGGTTTTACGGTAAGAAATCACTTGACTAGAAGGTTCCTTACCTTGCGATTTCATAATCTCAGTAAAACTGGTTGTTCCGCGCATTTTTTCTTGGACGCGCGTGCTAGTGATAAAGGTACCACTTCCTACCCGTCTTTCAAGTACTCCTTCTTCAACTAGAAGGGTAATGGCCTGCCTAAGAGTCATCCGACTCACCTGAAATTTTTCAGCTAGATCGCGTTCACTGGGAAGCCGCTCTCCAATTTTCCATATTTTTTGATCAATCTCAGATTTAATCTGATCATGAATTTGAATGTAAGCTGGAATCATAACATTGCTCTTTCTCTGTGTTACTTCTATTGTAGCGTAAAATTCCTAATTCTTCAATCAGAGATTGGTAAAGACAAGGCATTTGTGTTAGAATAGAGGAAAGTAAATTTCTATAAGAAGGGGATAAGATGACAAACCTATCAACTGATTTGCATGATGTTGAAAAAATCATTGTGCTTGACTACGGTAGCCAATACAATCAGCTTATTTCACGTCGGATTCGTGAGATTGGTGTCTTCTCAGAATTGAAGAGCCATAAGATTTCTGCTGATGAAGTTCGTGCAATCAATCCAGTTGGGATCGTTCTTTCAGGCGGACCAAACTCAGTATACGAGGAAGGGTCTTTTGATATCGATCCTGAAATATTTGAACTCGGTATTCCAATCCTTGGAATCTGTTATGGAATGCAATTGTTGACCCATAAATTGGGTGGGAAAGTCGTTCCCGCAGGTGATGCTGGTAACCGCGAATATGGTCAATCTGAACTCAGCTTGACAGAAACTTCTGCTCTTTTTGCCGACACACCAGACAAACAATTGGTCTTGATGAGCCATGGAGATGCTGTTACAGAAATTCCAGCTGACTTTATCCGCACTGGTACTTCTGCTGACTGTCCATTTGCATCCATTGAAAATCCAGACAAGAAAATCTATGGGATCCAATTCCACCCTGAGGTTCGTCATTCTGTTCACGGTTATGACATCTTGCGTAACTTTGCCTTGAACATCTGTGGGGCTAAAGGTGATTGGACCATGGACAACTTCATTGACATGCAGATCAAAAAAATCCGTGAAACCGTCGGAGACAAACGAGTTCTTCTTGGCCTTTCAGGTGGTGTTGACTCTTCCGTTGTTGGGGTTCTCCTTCAAAAAGCTATTGGAGATCAATTGATCTGTATCTTTGTAGACCACGGTCTTCTTCGTAAAGGGGAAGCAGATCAAGTTATGGAGATGCTT
>JAWGXY010000043.1:0-14129 GCA_032572035.1 Streptococcus parasanguinis | reverse complement strand
CATTGGTCTTGGATCTTTTTGAACCTTGGTCCGGTTCTGCTCTATTTGTTGACGGGGCTAGATATTTTCCTATTTCTCTGGGTGATCACAGTTATTTCCCTCTTGATTCTCATGATGCTTCCAGGGAAAAACACCTTCCCACAATCAATGGAAACTCCTATGGGAGTGGCTTCTGAACCACAGGTTACAGCGACAGGGGGGAGCTTTGGCGGCAACTCCTTTGAGCAAATCCCTAATTTTGTAGCAGCACCTGATTTGTCTGATGAAAAACCACCATTGGAACAAAGAATGGCTGCTGAACACGAAATCCACTAAACTGATAAAAGATAAGAGAGTTTCATGCAAGCAATTACCGACACTAAACATCTGACGGTTCAAACTCTGCCTCCTATTCTTGTCTTGACGGGTGAGGATGTAGGTCAATTTGAATGGTTAAAAAAAGACATTTTAAAAAAAATAGGCTATGATCCCTCAGATTTGAATTATTCTTATTTTGATATGAAGGAAGCTTCCTATACTGAGGTCGAGCTAGATTTGGTCAGTCTTCCTTTTTTTGCAGATGAAAAAATCGTGATTTTGGATCACTTATTGGATTTGACCACTGCCAAAAAACGCAATTTAACCGATGAAGATCTGAAGCAATTTGAAAACTACCTGGAAAATCCATCTGAATCAACCCGTTTGGTGATATTTGCAGAAGGAAAATTAGATAGTAAGCGTCGCTTGGTCAAACTCCTAAAACGGGATGCTAGAATCATTGAAGCGACCACTCCTAAAGAGCAAGAGGTAAAACGTTATTTTTCTAGTCAGGCTCAAGAATTGGGCTTAAACTTTGTGGGCGATTCCTTGGACCAGTTACTCTTAAAATCTGGCTATGATTTTGGAGAGTTACAGAAGAATCTCGCTCTATTGCAGGCTTATAAAGAAGATGGTCAGATTACCCTCGAAGATATCGAGGAGGTTGTTCCAAAGTCCTTGCAAGATAATATTTTTGATCTGACACAAATGATTCTCAAACGCCAAATCGATCAAGCCCGGAATTTGGTTAAGGATCTTCGCTTACAAGGAGAAGATGAAATAAAATTGATCGCTATTTTGTTGGGGCAATTCCGAATGTTTTCTCAAGTTAAAATTTTCTCAGAAGAAGGCCAATCCGAAAGCCAAATTGTAACGAGCTTGTCGGAGTTGTCAGGACGTAAGGTCAATCCTTATCAGGTGAAGTTTGCCTTACGGGATAGCCGCAGGCTTTCCCTGTCCTTTTTGAAGCAAGCTATGATGACCTTCATCGAGACGGATTATGCGATTAAAAGTGGAACATATGAAAAAGACTACTTATTTGATTTGGCCCTGTTGAAAGTAGCTAATAGCGTCTAACGATGAATGAAATCGCAAGCAGATTAGTTGAATAATTTAGCTGTTTGCGTTATCATCAAGTCAGTAATAAAGAAAAGAGGATCCTAAAATGGCAATCATTTTACCAGAATTACCATATGCTTATGATGCATTGGAACCGTATATCGATCAAGAAACCATGCATTTACACCATGATAAACACCATCAAACATATGTAAACAATGTGAATGCAGCTCTTGAAAAACATCCTGAAATTGGAGAAGACCTTGAAAGCTTGTTGGCTGATGTGGACTCTATCCCAGCTGACATTCGCCAAGCTGTGATCAACAATGGTGGTGGTCATTTGAACCATGCTCTTTTCTGGGAATTGATGACTCCAGAACAAACAGCTCCTTCAGCAGAACTTGCTGCAGCTATTGATGCTACATTTGGTTCATTTGAAGATTTCAAAGCAGCCTTCACAGCAGCAGCAACAACACGTTTTGGTTCTGGCTGGGCATGGTTGGTTGTCAACAAAGAAGGCAAACTCGAAGTGACTTCAACAGCAAACCAAGATACACCAATCTCTGAAGGTAAAACACCAATCCTTGGTTTGGATGTTTGGGAACATGCCTACTACGTGAAATACCGTAACGTACGCCCTGACTACATCAAAGCTTTCTTCTCAGTGATCAACTGGAATAAAGTTAATGAATTGTTTGCAGCAGCAAAATAATAAAATGAAGGAATCTATAAGAGCAAGTATTGGCTCTTATAGATTTTTTTATTTGCATCCGGAAAATCGGAGTATAATTTCTTGCGTTTGGTCAGGAAAATGATACACTAATAGGAGTGTGTCTTACTTGTCTGAAGCCTGGTTTGAAGGGCCTAGGCAAGGAAAAGATAAACCTTAAAATGAAAACTGAAACATTCAGGGAGAAATGAAATGACTAGTATTACCATTACCAAAGGAGCCGTTGAGACTCCTATCTATTTGCGGATGTTGAATCGTCATGGCTTGATTGCAGGTGCAACAGGAACAGGAAAAACGGTTACGCTCAAGGTTCTAACAGAAAAATTAAGCAAAGAAGGCATTCCGGTCTTTCTAGCTGATATCAAGGGAGATTTATCTGGCTTAGCCAAAGCAGGGCAATGGACACCAAAACTGGAAGAACGCTACAAGCTTCTTGGGATCACAGATTCGTTTGAGCCACAAGCCTTCCCTGTTCGATTGTGGGATGTCTTTGGCCAAGCTGGTCATCCTGTTCGGGCGACTGTCGAAGGGATGGGGTCATTGCTTCTTTCTCGTCTACTTGATTTGAATGAAACCCAATCAGGAATTCTCGCAATTGTCTTTAAAGTAGCCCAAGAGAAAGATTGGCCCTTGATTGATTTGAAGGATCTGCAAAGCCTTTTAAAGGAAGTCTATGAACACAGTTCAGACTATTCGGCTCAATATGGCAATATCACCAAACAATCTGTCGGAGCCATCCAAAGAAGTCTCTTGGTTCTTGAAGAAGAAGGAGCAGACCAGTTTTTCGGAGAGCCCGCACTTGATTTAAATGACTTCATGCAAGTCGATGCATCTGGTCGTGGTTATATCAATATTCTTTCGGCTACAAAGCTCTTTCATTCACCAAAATTATACTCAACCTTTTTGATTTGGATGCTGTCTCGTCTCTTTGAAACACTTCCAGAGGTTGGGGATCCTGAAAAGCCAAAACTGGTCTTCTTCTTTGATGAAGCGCATCTTCTCTTTAAGGATGCAAGCAAGCTCTTTCTTGAGAAGGTTGAGCAAGTGGTACGCCTAATTCGTTCTAAGGGTGTAGGGATTTACTTTATTACCCAAAATCCTCAAGACCTTCCAGAATCTGTTTTGGCACAGCTTGGAAATCGTGTTCAGCATGCACTTCGAGCTTATACACCAAAAGAAATGAAGGCGATTAAGGTTGCTGCCCAAAGTTTTCGTCCGAATCCAGATTTTGATACAGAAACAGTGATCACAGAATTAGGGACAGGGGAAGCCTTGGTTTCTTTCCTGAATGAAAAGGGACAGCCTAGTGTGGTTGAGCGTGCTTATATTCTCTCTCCTCAATCGAGTTTTGACCTCTTAAATGAGAGTGAACAATTGGCCTTGATCACGACATCGCCTTTCCATCAAAAGTATGCGACGACGATTGATCGGGAATCTGCCTATGAAAAATTAGCAGCTAAAGCAAGCAAGGAAGCACAAGAAAAAGAGCAAAAAGAAGCAGAAAAGGAAGAGGCCACAGCAGACAAGGCGGCTCAAAAACGTAGTCCGGGTCGTCCAAGAAAATCTAGTCTTGAAAAGGCAAAAGATTCCTTCTTGAGTTCCTTATTCCGGACGATTGCGCGTGAGATCGCTAAGCTAATTATGGGCTCCTTTAAACGGAAATAAGCCTTTTATGAAAAGAAAAAAACTTTTTAAAAAGAAACCGTTTTCTCTTTCTGATAATTCTTGTTATTTTCAGTAGAATCTTTTATAATTAATCTCGTATGAAAAAATATTTTAATCTACGCTCGATCATGATTGCGGTCAGTATTTTATTGTGCTTAGTGGGAACAAGCGCACTGGGCTACTTGCATCTTACGCAACCAACAGCATCAGCAATTGAAAAAAAAGCAAAGAAAACAAAAGAAGCAAAAGAACAAGATATCGAAAAGTCTACCCCTGAGACGAAAAAACCGCGTGTCAAATCTCCTGAAGCTAAGCAAGCAGTAGTAGATGCAGACATGGAAACGATGAGCGCTTATGGCCTTGTCTATGATTATGCTAATAAAGGTTTAGTAGAGGTTGTCCAGGATTTCCTAGCAGAAAGTGGAATTGATCCGTCACAAGTTGCCTTTACCTATCGCAATGCCATTACAGGAGAGCAATTTGCCATGAATGATCTTCAACCAATGACGGCAGGTAGTACCTATAAGCTACCGTTGAACATGTTGGTGGTGGATGAAGTCGCAAAGGGCAAACTCAATTTAACAGACCGGTTTGACATTACCAATACTTACTATGAATATGTAGGAGAGCATGACAATTACGTTGCTGCCTTTGATGGAGCCATGTCTATTCCTGATATGCAGCGCTATTCATTGGTTTACTCTGAAAACACCCCAGCCTATGCTTTGGCAGATCGTTTAGGGGGGATGGAGCAAGCGCGTAAGTTGTTCAGTCGCTATGGTCAATCTCGTTCACCAGAGGTTAAAACCTTTAGCGAAGATAATAAAACGACAACGGATTATTACATCCATGTCTTGGAATATCTTTGGAATCATCAAGAAAAATATGCGGATTTACTAGAACTGATCGGGGAGTCTTTCCCAGGTGAGTACTATAAAAAATTCTTGCCAGATTTGGTGATTCAACAAAAACCAGGATATGTTGCTGAAGCACTTAATGTGGATGCGATTGTCCGTGAATCGACTCCTTATTTGGTTGCTATCTACACTGCAGGACTTGGAGGGACGACTCCAGAAAGTTCTGAAATCAGTGGCGTTGGTCTTTATCAATTAGGGCAACTGGCTTATGTTATCAATGAATGGCATCGTGTCAATATGAATGAATAATCGACAAAAGGTCTGAGGGTTGCTCAGGCCTTTTATTCTATCAAAGTAGGATGAAATTCACTTGGTGTTTCGAATTACTTTTCTGTTCTAAAGAGACTTCTTTCCCTTTTCTATAAAAAGTATGTTATACTACTAATAGTAATAAGAGGAAGTATAGACATGATTACAAAGGAAGATTACCAGTTGCTCCGCTCGCATCCAGCCTTTTCTGCGCTACCAGTGGAGCTATTTGATAAATTAGCTGTTGAAATTCATGCCAGGGATATCCCTAAAGGACAAATTTTATTTTATGCAGGAGATAGGCGGGAGCGCATTTTTCTTCTGACAAAAGGCTTTGCTCGTATTGAGCAATTTGATTCGTCTGACCAATTCTCCTATATGGATTATATTAAGAAGGGGGCTCTGTTCCCTTATGGTGGGATGTTCCAGGATGAGCGTTACCACTATACAGCTAGTGCGGTGACGGATTTGCGTTGTTTCGTGATTCCCGTCAACCTCTATGAATTATATGCCCAAGAGAGTAAGGAGCAGTTGCTCTTTATTATGAGAAAGCTCTCCTCCATCCTAGAATTTCAAGAGTTGCGCTTGCGCAATGTCGTGACAGCTAGTGCCAGTGAGCGCGTGATTCAATCCTTAGCCATTCTGTGCAAGGACTATGAAGGTCTAGGAAATCAGCTTCCATTTCCAATTAGTATGAAGGAAATGGCCAAATTAGCAGCCACAACAAGAGAAACCGTCAATCAAGTTTTAAAGAAACTCATCGATTCTCATAAGATCCAGTATGAGAGAAAACAACTAACTTTTCTAGATACAGCCTACTTTTTAAAAAGTTTTGAAGAGATCAACTAATTCGTTGATCTTTTTTTATTTTTTACAAAAAAATATATATTCATAAAAATAATATAAAAGGCAAAATATGCAAAGAAAACGCTTCATATTAACTAAAAAATAGGAAGGATTCAAAAAAAAGCCAAATTCTTTGCATTCAAAAAGTAGAATCCTTTGTGAAAGCGGTACCAATAAAGAATATAATAACAATTGTAATAAGCTTGTGAACAAGCTCAAAGAAAAAAGGAGGACTATAGATGTCTACACACCCAATTCATGTTTTCTCAGAAATTGGAAAACTGAAAAAAGTTTGTTTGCACCGTCCAGGTAAAGAGTTGGAAAACTTGATGCCTGACTATCTTGAACGTCTTCTTTTTGATGATATTCCATTCTTGGAAGATGCTCAAAAAGAACACGACGCATTTGCTGAAGCACTTCGTAACGAAGGAATCGAAGTACTTTATCTTGAACAGTTGGCTGCTGAGTCATTGACTTCTCCAGAAATTCGCGATCAGTTCATCGAAGAATACCTTGAAGAAGCGAACATTCGTGGACGCCAAACAAAAATTGCGATCCGTGAATTGCTTCACAGCATTGAAGACAACCAAGAATTGGTTGAAAAAACAATGGAAGGGGTTCAAAAAGCTGAACTTCCAGAAATTCCTGAAGAAGCAAAAGGATTGACAGACCTTGTTGAATCTGACTATCCATTTGCTATCGACCCAATGACAAACTTGTACTTCACACGTGACCCATTTGCAACAATTGGTAATGCAGTATCATTGAACCACATGTACGCAGATACACGTAACCGTGAAACTTTGTATGGTAAATACATCTTCAAATACCACCCTGTTTACGGTGGAAAAGTTGAACTTGTCTACAACCGTGAAGAAGATACTCGTATCGAAGGTGGAGATGAGTTGGTACTTTCTAAAGATGTATTGGCAGTTGGTATCTCACAACGTACTGATGCTGCATCAATCGAAAAATTGTTGGTAAACATCTTCAAGAAGAACGTTGGCTTCAAGAAAGTATTGGCCTTCGAATTTGCTAACAACCGTAAATTCATGCACTTGGATACAGTATTCACAATGGTGGACTACGATAAATTCACAATCCACCCAGAAATCCAAGGTAACCTTCGCGTCTTCTCTGTAACTTATGAAAACGAACAATTGAAGATCGTTGAAGAAAAAGGTGATTTGGCTGAATTGCTTGCTGAAAACCTTGGTGTTGAAAAAGTTACATTGATTCCATGTGGAGGTGGCAACGTCGTTGCTGCTGCACGTGAACAATGGAACGACGGATCAAATACTCTTACAATCGCACCAGGTGTGGTAGTAGTATACGACCGTAACACTGTTACCAACAAGAAATTAGAAGAATACGGACTTCGTTTGATTAAGATCCGCGGAAGTGAATTGGTTCGCGGTCGTGGTGGACCTCGTTGTATGTCAATGCCATTCGAACGTGAAGAAATCTAATCATCCTTCCATAGGTTAGACGGGCTCAGTGTCTAAACTGAGCCCTCTAAACTGGTTGACAGGATCCAATCAAGTATAATAAAAGGAGATAATTAATGACAACTTCAGTATTCCAAGGACGTAGCTTTTTAGCAGAAAAAGACTTTACACGTGCAGAGTTAGAATACCTTATCGGACTTTCAGCTCACTTGAAAGACCTTAAAAAACGCAACATTGACCACCGCTACCTAGCTGGTAAAAACATTGCGCTTTTGTTTGAAAAAACTTCAACTCGTACTCGTGCAGCCTTCACTACTGCAGCCATCGACCTTGGTGCTCACCCAGAATACCTTGGTGCAAACGACATCCAGCTTGGTAAAAAAGAATCTACAGAAGATACTGCTAAAGTTCTTGGACGTATGTTTGATGGTATTGAATTCCGTGGTTTCAGCCAACGTATGGTTGAAGAATTGGCTGAATTCTCAGGTGTTCCAGTATGGAATGGTTTGACTGACGAATGGCACCCAACTCAAATGCTTGCAGACTACTTGACTGTTCAAGAAAACTTTGGACGCCTTGAAGGTTTGACACTTGTGTACTGTGGTGACGGACGTAACAACGTTGCAAACAGCCTTCTTGTAACAGGTGCTATCCTTGGTGTGAACGTACACATCTTCTCACCAAAAGAACTCTTCCCAGAACAAGAAATTGTTGAATTGGCAGAAGGATTCGCAAAAGAAAGTGGCGCTCATATTTTGATCACTGAAGATGCTGACGAAGCTGTGAAAGGTGCAGATGTACTTTACACTGACGTTTGGGTATCTATGGGTGAAGAAGACAAATTTGCAGAACGCGTTGCCCTTTTGAAACCTTACCAAGTAAACATGGAATTGGTTAAGAAAGCTGATAACGAAGACTTGATCTTCTTGCACTGCTTGCCAGCTTTCCACGACACAAACACTGTTTATGGTAAAGATGTTGCTGAAAAATTCGGCGTAGAAGAAATGGAAGTTACTGACGAAGTGTTCCGTAGCAAATATGCTCGTCACTTTGACCAAGCTGAAAACCGTATGCACACAATCAAAGCAGTCATGGCGGCTACTCTTGGTAACATGTACATTCCAAAAGTTTAAGACTTTATAACCGTATACCAACAGCTATAGGGGCTGGACTGCTAGCTTTAGTCCTGCCCCTATTTTTTATAGAAAGGGAAAATTCATGTCAAGAAAAATCGTCGTTGCTTTGGGAGGAAATGCTATTCTCTCATCTGATCCTTCTGCAAAAGCTCAACAAGAAGCACTTGTAGAAACAGCTAAACACTTAGTTAAATTAATCAAAAATGGGGATGACTTGATCATCACTCACGGAAATGGTCCTCAAGTAGGAAACCTCTTGCTCCAACACTTGGCTGCAGATTCTGAAAAGAACCCAGCTTTCCCACTTGATTCATTAGTTGCTATGACCGAAGGAAGCATTGGTTACTGGCTTCAAAATGCTCTTCAAAATGCTCTTCTTGAAGAAGGCATCGAAAAAGATGTGGCTTCAGTTGTCACTCAAGTCGTTGTGGATAAGAACGACCCAGCTTTTGTCAACCTCAGCAAACCAATCGGTCCATTCTACTCAGAAGAAGAAGCAAAAGCAGAAGCTGAAAAAACAGGAGCAACTTTCAAAGAAGATGCTGGTCGTGGCTGGCGTAAAGTCGTTGCTTCACCAAAACCAGTGGATATCAAAGAAATCAATACCATCCGTACTTTGTTGAACGACGGTCAAGTCGTTGTGGCAGCCGGTGGTGGCGGTATCCCAGTTGTGAAAGAAGCAGATGGTAGCTTATCTGGTGTTGAAGCGGTCATCGATAAAGACTTCGCCTCTCAACGTTTGGCTGAATTAGTAGAAGCAGACCTCTTCATCGTCTTGACTGGTGTCGATTATGTCTTTGTGAACTACAACAAACCAGACCAAGCAAAATTGGAACATGTTAATGTGGCTCAATTGGAAGAATATATCAAGCAAGACCAATTTGCACCAGGAAGCATGCTTCCTAAAGTGGAAGCTGCCATTGCCTTCGTCAATGGTCGCCCAGAAGGAAAAGCAGTTATTACATCACTTGAAAACCTTGGCGCTTTGATTGAGTCTGAAAGTGGAACAATCATCCAAAAAGACTAATGAAAAATTAGGAAAAAACTAGTATTTTAAAGCTTATTGTGATAGAATAAATCTATAGGTAAGCGTTTTACAAGATGCTCTTGTAAAACATCACTCACACTTTGTTGCGTTAGGAGGAAGACAAATGAGTGAAAAAACGAAAAAAGGATTTAAGATGCCTTCATCTTTTTCCGTATTGTTAATTATCATTGCTATTATGGCAGTGTTAACTTGGATTATTCCAGCTGGTCAATACAAGGTTGACGATGCAGGTGCTATCATTGCAGGTAGTTATGAATCTGTAAAAGCACATCCTCAAGGAATTTGGGATGTTTTGATGGCCCCAATCAATGCCATGCTTGGTAAAGCACCAACTAGTGCAGCGATTGACGTAGCCTTCTTTATCTTGATGGTCGGTGGTTTCCTTGGAGTTGTTAACGAAACAGGTACCCTTGATGTGGGGATTGCTTCTATCGTTCGTAAATACAAAGGCCGCGAAAAAATGTTGATTTTGATCTTGATGCCATTGTTTGCCCTTGGTGGTACAACTTATGGTATGGGTGAAGAAACCATGGCCTTCTATCCACTACTTGTTCCTGTTATGATGTCTGTTGGTTTTGACAGCTTGACAGGGGTGGCTATTATCCTCTTAGGATCACAAATCGGATGTTTGGCGTCAACATTGAACCCATTTGCGACTGTTATTGCTTCTGATACAGCTGGTATCTCAAGTGCATCAGGTTTGTTACTCCGTGTCATCTTCTGGGTAGTCTTGACTGCACTTAGCACATACTATGTATACCGCTATGCTGATAAGATCCAAAAAGATCCAAGCAAGTCATTGACTTATGCAACTCGTGAAGAAGATTTGAAACACTTCAACGTGGATAGTGGGGAAGAAATCCCTGCTGAAATGAACAAGAAACAAAAACGCGTCTTGTTCGTCTTCATTGCAACTTTCGTAATCATGGTTGCAGGATTTATCCCATTCAGTGATTTGGGAATTAACTTCTTTAATACCTTCAATGAAACACTTCATAAACTTCCAGTGCTTGGTCAATTGATTGGTAATACTGATGCACTTGGTACATGGTACTTCCCACAAACAGCAATGCTCTTTGCTTTCATGGGTATCCTCATAGGTGTTATCTACGGCCTGAAAGAAGACAAGATTATCTCAGCCTTCATGAATGGTGCTGCAGATCTCTTGAGTGTTGCTCTTATCGTAGCAGTAGCACGTGGTATCCAAGTCATCATGAACGATGGTATGATTACTGCGACTATCCTTCATTGGGGTGAAGAAGGACTTAAAGGTCTATCATCTCAATTGTTTATTATCTTGACTTACATTTTCTACTTGCCAATGTCCTTCTTGATTCCATCATCATCTGGTCTTGCAAGTGCGACTATGGGTATCATGGCACCTCTTGGTAAATTCGTTAACGTACCAGCTAGCTTGATCGTTACTGCTTACCAATCAGCATCTGGTGTCTTGAACTTGATTGCACCAACTTCTGGTATTGTAATGGGAGCTCTTGCTCTTGGACGTGTTGAAATCAGTACTTGGTGGAAATTCATGGGCAAACTTGTCGTAGCAATCGTTGTGATTACTATTGCCTTGCTTCTTCTCGGAACTCTTGTTCCATTCTTACAATAGAATAGGCTAGGTGTTTCCATGAAGTATAGAATCAGTCAAGAAGTTAAAGAGTCTTATCTAAACTCTTTACGAACTATTATTTCTTACCCTTCTGTATTAAATGAAGGAGAAAATGGAACACCGTTTGGACAAGCTATCCAAGATGTCCTTGAGAAAACGTTAGAGATTGCTCAAGAAATGGGCTTTCAAACCTATCTAGATCCTGAAGGATACTATGGATATGCAGAGATCGGTCAGGGGGATGAACTCCTGGCCGTTCTTTGTCACTTGGATGTTGTTCCAGCCGGTGATTTAGAGGATTGGCAAACGCCACCTTTTGAAGCGACCATTGTCGGTGATTATCTAGTAGGTCGTGGTGTGCAGGATGATAAGGGGCCGTCCCTCGCTGCTCTCTATGCAGTTAAGAGTTTGTTGGATGATGGCATCCAGTTTACCAAACGAATCCGCTTTATCTTTGGGACGGATGAAGAAACCTTGTGGCGCTGTATGAACCGCTACAACCAAATCGAAGAGCAAGCAGATCTTGGATTTGCACCGGATTCCTCTTTCCCATTAACCTATGCTGAAAAAGGCTTATTACAAGTGAAATTGCATGGTCCAGGTTGGGATGATCTTCCCTTACAGGCTGGTCAGGCCCTCAATGTTGTTCCAGACAAGGCGACCTATGCTGGTCATCGTTTGGAAGAGTTGCTTCCTGTTTTGGATCAAAGTGGGGTTCAGTATAGCCAAACAGAAAATTCTGTAACGGTTTTGGGTGTTTCCAAGCACTCTAAAGATGCAGCTGAAGGAGTGAATGCTATTGTCGGTTTAGCGGAAAGTTTATCCCTCATCCAACCCCATCCAGCTTTGCTCTTTATCGCAGATGCGGTTGGTGAGGATGCAACTGGTGAGGCTCTATTTGGCCCTATTTCAGATGAACCAAGTGGCGATCTTTCCTTTAATCTTGCGACCCTTGTGATCGATCAAGAACAATCGGAAATCGGGATTGATATCCGGATCCCCGTCTTAGCAGATAAGGATGCCTTGGTAGCTCGTTTGCAAGAAATTGCAGCTAGCTATCAGTTGGAATATGAAGAGTTTGATTATTTGGCTCCTTTATATGTTCCTTTGGATAGTCCTTTAGTCAGCTCTTTGATGGCCGTCTACCAGGAAGAAACTGGCGATATGACGCCAGCCATGTCTTCTGGTGGTGCGACATTTGCGCGGACCATGGGAAATTGTGTCGCTTTTGGGGCTCTTTTCCCAGGTGCAGAACAGACTGAGCATCAGGCCAATGAACGGGCAAAAATTGACGATCTCTATGCAGCGATGGAAATCTATCGAGAAGCCATTCAACGCTTAGCTACAACATAAAAAGTTTGGAAACCAAGTTTCTAAACTTTCAGATTGAAGACAAACTTATACTAAAAACTTTCCTTAGGTGAGTACGGACGTCAGCGAACTTCTACGAAGTTCCAAGACTAAATCAAGATACTAAGGGCGTCTGCGGATAAAGTCAAAATAGGAAGTTCGACGCGGAATCTTTCGATTCTAGGAGAACTTATCTTTTTGACACAATCCGCAGCCCGTGTTCAATTTGTATTGAGCCCCCTCGCTCTTTAATTTCTGGGCTCAGGCTAAAACAGTTTCCCAAACTGTTTTACTCTCAATAATTCCGAGTGCCTGAAACAAAATTGTTTCAGGCACTTTTCTCACGGCGGAAAGTTTCAGTGTTTTCTTCATTCATTCAAAAAATTAGAACACATTTTAATTTTTTTTGCAGAATCGCTCACCTTATTTTAAGATAGTTGTCTACATTTTAAAAAGTTTGGAAACCAAGTTTCCAAACTTTTTATTTACTAAAGAAGAAGGGTGGGGTGAATTCTTTTAATTTTTCGAAACAATCCAAAGCTCCTTGGTTGTCTTCGCAGATAACCAAACAGACATCGTCTCCACAGATGGTGGCTACAATTTCTTGGAGTTCCAATGCATCTAAGATAGCTCCAAAGGATTGGGCCAGACCTGGAAGAGTTTTTACAACGACCTGGTTTTGAACGGGCCGCAACATAACTAAGGCATCTTCCATATACATCCGCAGGCGCTTTTCCCACCGGGAAGGAGCGATGGTGTTCATAGCATAGTAGGAACTATCCCCCTCGTTAATTTTTACTAGATTCAAGGATTTGACATCCCGTGAAAGGGTGGACTGGGTAACGAGAACGCCATTAGCTTCTAAGGCTTCTTGAAGTTCTTGTTGGGTATGAATCCTACGCTCAGAGATGATCGAGCGGATCAAGCGGTGGCGGCTTTCAATTTTATTCATGAGAGACTCCTTTACTTGATGAACATAGCATCCCCAAAACTGAAGAACCGGTAGCGTTCTTGAATCGCATGGTGGTATGCTTCGAGGGTTAATTCACGGCCAGCAAAGGCAGAAACCAACATGACCAGAGTTGATTTTGGAAGGTGGAAGTTGGTTGAAAAGGCATCGACGACTTTCCATTCATAACCTGGTTTGATAAAAATATTGGTCCAACCTGAATCGGCCTGGATGTCTCCATCAAATTTGTTACCAATCGTTTCAAGGGTCCGAATAGAAGTCGTTCCGACGGCTACGATACGTTTCCCTGCAGCTTTTACCTGACGAAGGGTCGCGGCAGCCTCTTCAGAAAGTTGGTAAAATTCAGAGTGCATCTCATGGTCTTCAAGATTGTCCACAGATACTGGACGGAAGGTTCCTAGGCCCACATGAAGGGTCAAATAGACCAGGTGTACCCCTTTTGCTTCAATCTTTTGGAGCAATTCTTGGGTGAAATGAAGACCTGCCGTTGGAGCTGCAGCAGAACCATTTTCTTTGGCGTAAACAGTTTGGTAGCGCTCGCGGTCAGCAAGCTTTTCGTGAATATAGGGAGGAAGTGGCATTTCACCAAGGCTTTCCAAAACTTCTAAAAAGATCCCTTGGTAGTGGAAGCGAACGATGCGGCCTCCGTGTTCCAATTCTTCCTCGACAGTTGCGGTCAAACGACCATCTCCGAAGCTGACTGTACCATCTAAAGCAGATGCACCTGAATTAATAAGATGTATAACTCCATTTTGAGCTTTTCCAGTTAACTCTTTACCAGTTACCCTTTTAACTGATT
>JAWGXY010000042.1:0-14145 GCA_032572035.1 Streptococcus parasanguinis | reverse complement strand
CAACTTTTGTTGTAGCGCCCTGCACATTGGTTCGTCTTGTTCAGTTTTCAAAGGTCTTTGTCGCTCTCTCGCGACAACTATATTAGTATATCATGACCTTCTCTTACTGTCAACACTTTTTTCCAAAAAATTTTATTTTTTTGAAAGTTCATTTATTCACTGTCAACTTTCAGTTTTTAAATTGAATTTTTAAAGTCCTTTAAATAGTTCTCTAATTTCTTTTTCATTTTTGTTTTTCCTAGACATCTTCTGTTTGCTAGTAATGCTTCATATTGTTCTTTTTCTTTTACGGTTAATTTTTCTTTAAAACGTTTTAATGCATCTCTAAGAACAACCAGCTCATCTAAATATATTTTTCTTGATGAAATTCTGTGACTAATTTCTCCAATTTCAATATATGGAAGTCTATTTATTTTTCTCTTATCACTTTCCTGTTGTCTTATTTTATCTTTAATATGATTTCTAAATTTTGTTTTAAAATATGTATAAAGTAATTCTTCATTTGTTTCAATTTCAGGATTTTTTTGATAAAGTTCAAAGAGTGTTAGCTGTCCTTCTTGTTCCCAATCATCCTTTTCCCATAATTGAATATAATATTCTTTTTCACATTTTCTTACGATATATTTTACTTTTTGATACATTTTATTAAATTCCATAAGCTCTCCTTTACTTTTATCTGTATTTTATAAAAATAAAGAAGCCCATTGGACTTTTTTTCTATTCTGCACGTTTTTTTAACTATTTGGTTATTATTTTTAATTATTTTGTCCAAATACACAAAAAAACTGCCACTTGGTGACAGTTCATCGATAGTCCGTACGGGATTCGAACCCGTGTTACCGCCGTGAAAAGGCGGTGTCTTAACCCCTTGACCAACGGACCATTTTTACAACATATTCTATTATACAGAATATTTTTACTCTGTCAACACTTTTTTAATAAAAAAAGAAGGAAATATTTTCCTTCTTTTGAATTAGTTATTTTCTTCTAATTTTGACTTAATCTCATCATATGATAGAGGTTTTGCTTCTTCTTCTAATTCATGCTCTGAATTTTCAGGCATTTTTCCTGTTTCATATAATGATTTAATTTGAACACTATCCAAGGTTTCATATTTTAATAGAGCTTCCGCAATTAGTTTATGCGTTTCTCTATTTCCTTGAATAATTTCTGCCGCTTTATTACGGGCTTCATTCAACAGCATACGAACTTCTTCATCAATTTCGTATGCTGTTCGTTCTGAAATCATTTTTTGTGGGCTTTGAGCACCAAACATTGCATGATTTCCTTCATATTGGACCGGTCCAAGTTTTTCACTCATACCATATTCTGTCACCATTGCACGCGCCATTTGGGTAGCTTGTTCAAAGTCATTTGAAGCACCCGTTGTTTGCGAATTGAAAATAATTTCTTCGGCAACACGTCCTCCCATGAGCCCAGCTAATTGTTCTTTCATATCTTCTTTAGAAAGTAACATTTGATCTTCTTTAGGAAGGGCAATCATGTAACCGCCTGCACGACCACGTGGAACAATCGTAACTTTATGAACTACACGAGCATTTGATAAGACCAGACCAACGATTGTATGACCAGCTTCGTGATAAGCAACCATTTCACGTTCTTTTTGTGAAATCGTCCGATCTTTCTTAGATGGACCTGCAATAACACGATCTTCTGCTTCATCGATATCAGCAGCATCAATTACTTTTTTATTTCGACGAGCTGCAACCAAGGCTGCTTCGTTCAAAACATTTTCGAGATCAGCACCGACAAATCCCGGTGTTTGTTGAGCAACCAATTTCAAGTCCACATCTGGAGCGAGTGGTTTGTTCTTAGCATGAACACGAAGAATTGCCTCACGACCTTTCACATCTGGACGTCCAACTAATACTTTACGGTCAAAACGGCCAGGACGAAGAAGGGCAGGGTCAAGGACATCAGAACGGTTAGTTGCTGCGATAACAATGATTCCTTCGTTACCTTCAAAACCATCCATCTCAATCAAGAGCTGGTTGAGGGTTTGTTCACGTTCATCATTTCCACCACCAAGACCTACACCACGTTGGCGCCCAACAGCATCAATTTCATCGATAAAGATAATGGCTGGAGCTGCTTTTTTAGCATCTTCAAAAAGTGAACGAACCCGGCTAGCACCGACTCCGACAAACATTTCAACGAAGTCAGAACCAGAGATACTGAAGAATGGCACTCCAGCTTCACCAGCTACTGCTTTTGCTAAAAGGGTTTTACCAGTTCCGGGAGGGCCTTCAAGAAGCACACCTGCTGGGATTCTTGCACCCAATTTAGTAAAGCGTTTTGGATCTTTTAAAAATTCAACAACTTCAACAAGTTCTTGTTTTTCTTCTTCAGCTCCTGCTACATCTGAAAAACGAACTTTAATATCTTCTTTATTAGCAGCGCGGGCTTTATTACGACCAAAGTTCATTGCACCTCTGGCACCTCCGCCACCGCCTTGGTTCATCATTGAGAAGAAGAAGAACATGACGATAACAAATGGAACAATTGAAGTGAGAATTGTTATCCACATGCCACTTGAGCTCTCACGCTTGATGGTGATTTCTGCTTTGTGGTCAGCTGCTAATTTTTGTAATTCATTGACGGTGATATCAGATGGAAGGATGACACTAGTAAAGCGAGATACTTTTTGAACACTTGGGGTAAAAAATTGAATTCCTGTATCATCTTTTGATTCTTTAGCTTTATTATAGGTCCCTGCAATTTCAATCACACTACCATTTGGTTGGTAACTGATCGTTTTTACATTGTCATTTTTAATTTCTTTGACCAATTCTGTGTAGTTGATTTGCTGACTTTGACCAACTCCATTACCCGCAAAAAAGTACTGGAATCCTGTCACAGCCGCTACAATAATCAACAAATACAGAAATGGATTTCGAACAAAACCGTTATTTTTTCTGTTATTCATCTAGTCTCCTCTATTTTGAGTACACTTCCTCTTTTAATACACCAACATAGGGTAGGTTACGATAATTTTCATCATAGTCTAAACCATATCCGACAACAAACTCATTTGGAATCGTAAAGCAGGTGTAATCTGCTTCGATCTCAACCAAACGTCCTTCAGGTTTATCCAGTAAGGTAGCTATCTTCACAGATGCTGCATTTCGTTCTTCAAAGAGTTCTTTTAGACTCTTGAGGGTTTTACCTGTATCGATAATATCTTCTACAAATAAAATATCTCTACCAGTAATATCTTGGTCGATATCCTTGATAATATTAATAATACCTGAGCTTGCTGTACCACCATGATAACTTGAAACCAGCATAAAATCCAATTCAATATGTGTATCCACGTGGTTGATCAACTCTGCCATAAATGGAACAGAGCCTTTCAAAATTCCAACAAAAATTGGATTTTTTCCTTGGTACTCTTTTGTTAGGGTTTCACCCAATTTCTTTGCTGCTTCTACAATTTCATCATGTGAAACCAATACTTTTTTTATATCTTTTTCTAACATGTTTTTACCTATCTATTTTTTGAATATAAAGACTATCTTTCATTATACCACTTTTTGAGAGCTTACTCAAATCACTCGTTACCAATCCCACTACAGAAAGAATATTATGATTTTGTTCTATAATGAGAGCCTTTTGCCGAAGAGAAATTGAAATTTTATGGTTGATAAACCACCGTCTTAATTTTTGATGGTGGCCATTAACAAGCAGCTGATCTCCTTCCTTTCTCCTTCTAATTAAGATGGGAGTTTCGCGTGAAACAGAAAGAATTTCTACATTTTCTCCTACTAATGGTTGTCCAAAAGATAGTTTATAATTTGCAATTTCAAAGATATTCCCAAATTCTAACAAAAATGGGAGGGGTTGGTCATCCGACTTTTGACTGATTTTTTGTATTTCAAAGAAATCATATTCTTGATGTAATTCATAATTCGACTTTAAATAATGAATGCAATTTCTTTTTTTTCGCAGTAAATCTAATAATTCTTGAAACTGGGCCCTACCAAGTTGCAAATCTGGAAATTGTGCCAAATACTCTTCTAATAAGAATGATTGTACAGAATGAGAATACGTTCTAAAAGAAGCTAAATCTTGAATGCTTAACTCGCTAGTCAATTCTTTCAGTGCTTGGTGCCAATGATTCACTTCCTCTGCTAAATAGCGAAGACTTGCTTGCATTTGGGGATTTTCTTTTTCAAATTCTGGAAGGTATTGATGGCGTACACGATTTCGAAAATAGTCCTGTGAGTCATTGCTACTGTCTTCAAAGTGAGGGATTTTCATCAACTCATCTTTGGTAAAAGTTAACAAAGGACGGATTAACTCACCCTTACCAAATGGTTGGCGTACAGGAATACCACTTAAATGGCGTAATTTTGTTCCTCGTATTAAGCGCATGAAAGTTGTTTCGGCTTGATCGTTTGCATGATGACCTGTTACTAAAGCGGTGCAATCCTCTTTCTCCATAATCTGTTTAAAAAAATCATAACGAAAGGTACGAGCTTTTGCTTCTGTAAAATCACCCGAATAGTGAGCCACATGGATACGTGTCTCTCGCCTATCAGCTAGCGTTCGAAGTTCACTTTCTTCTAAATCCGATTCTGGTCTTTGTCCATGATTGACATGAGCGAGTACCAGATGGATTTTCAATCGTTCTTTATTCTTATATAAAAGTTCATACAGATTCATTGAATCCAATCCACCAGATAAGGCAACCAAAACACGGCGATGGGGAGTAAATAGATCTTGTTTTTCACAAAACTCTAAAAATCGCTTTTCCATTATTTCAATACCTCATAGATATCTTTTGAAATATTGGAAATCGTATCATAATTCGAATGATCTGTAAAAATGGCTATTACATAGGGTGAATTTGTATATACAATTGCAACATCATGTCTAAAATCATAGGCATCTCCAATTTTATGAGCAACTTTTACTGGAAGGTCACGCGCAATCCGTTGATCATCATATTTTGTAGAGGAGAGTGCATCAATAATAGGGCCATTTTGTTGATAGACAGCCTCCATGACATTGCCAGCCATTTCAGCGGATGCTTCTCTTTTTTCAACATCCCAATGTTTCTTTGCAATTTTATCCAAAGTTTTTTGGAAGTCTTGATCTGATTGATGAGTGACATAATAATTCAAGATATTATGTCCAACATTATCTGATTCTTTTGCAATTTTATCTACCAACTCTTGAACACTATATTCTTTTCCATCTGGTGTTTTTGAAAGGCTACCACTTCCTTCTGGTTCATAGCCACCTTTGAAATCATTGACTTCTGGAATATATTTGTAGGTTGTAGTTGGAGAAATGGCTTTTTTATTGAGCTGTTCTTGGACGTAGTACAAGTATGGTAATTTCGTTACACTGGCAGAATACATTTCTTTTTGCGGATTGATTCCAGCAGTATTTCCAGTCTCTAATTGTTTTACATAGATTCCATATGAAGGAGAATTGTATTTACTATTTAACAAGTCCTGAACTTTTTCCATTCGATTATCTTTTTCAGTAACGAATGCCTTGTTCACCCAGCCCTGACCTTCAATCTCCACAAACTCATCTCGTAAAGTCTTAGCTGTACGTAAGACTGTCACTTTTGTATAAGGAGAAAGAGGTGTATTTTTTTCTTTTGCACCATTTATTAAGGGTCGGTCATACACTTTAAAACCAGGTTTTAGCCACATGTCTTGTTTTTTTTCTTGTGTTTCTTGTACAACATCAGAAAAAATGACAGAAGAATCTGCTAATACATATCCTTTATCTGCTATTTTAAATACAGCTTTCCCTTCATCATTTACAAAGAGTTGTTCGATTGTAAACGGTGTGTTGGGAAGAATTTCTCCTTTTGCTTTTTTCAACTGAGGATCAGAAAAAACAGAAATTTTGCGATAGATATTAGGGTTCGCTGGAATTGAAGAAAAATAAAGTTCTGATGGATGAGCCATTGTCTGAGAAGACTCAGACTGCTCGATACTCGCTGCTTGAGACCCAATAAATAAAATTGGAACTAACAATAGGAGCAGAAATCGTTTAGACACCTGTATTCCTTTCCTTTTCATCCTTTTGAAGTTTAATCATTTGGTTTTTCTTTTTTAATTCCTCTAATTTTTCATCCGAAAATTCAAGAAATTGTTTAACTGTTTGTAAGATATTTTCCATCGGTTATTGGGGGAGTAAATCTGGGATGGTATAAACATATTCACCATCTTTTGAAAAAGAATACTTAGCGCGTGCATATTTTGTTGCATAATCATCGTCTTTTAATTTTTTAGCGATGTCTTGTTGGTATTCTTTTTGTTCACTTGTTTCTTTATACTCTTTTTCCAACTGTTTGTATTGTTCTTTTTTATCTTGTAGCGATTGATAGCTCTGGGCTAAATTATAAGTTGGAAGAATAAACAGTAACATGACCAATATCAAAACGAGCCCTAGAAAACGATTGCGTTTTTTTCTTTCTTCTTCTAAAAAACGTTTTCGCTGACTTTCGTCTTTGATATATTTATTGTTCATTTGAACGATATTTTTAGGCATCTTCTTCTATCCTTGTTTCACTAATTATTTCGTACATTTTGGATGCATCTTCTTTTTTTGTACTATCCAACATTTCCAAGACTTTAACCGTCAATACTTTATTTCCAAAACGAACTTCAATTTGATCATTCACTTTCAAATCCGTTGAACTTTTGGCTAATACTCCATTGACTTTGATTCGCCCTTTATCTGCAACTTCCTTTGCAACAGGACGACGCTTAATAATGCGAGAAACTTTTAAATATTTATCTAATCTCATACTGTCACCTCTAATATAGTATTGTAACATTTTTTATACATAAAATGCGAAAAATGAGCTAAGAACTGCTAGTCCTCTTTTTTTTCCTGTTTAATTTCCAATAAGGTTTGACCAAATTGCTTCAGAGCTTCTAAAATTTCAAAATCTTTCTTATTTCGAATATCGAAGATCACTTCAATCAATCCCTTTTCTTCTGCAATCTGTGCCTTTAACTGTGTCATTGACAGAGCTTTGAAATAATCCTGTGTTAAAAACAGTTGTTTGGCAATAGGTTCAAATTTCACTATCACTTTTTGTTGTTTTCTTTCAACAAGACGGACAAAGACTTGATCCAAGTAAGCTTTCACTAAACCAATTTCAAGTAGGTAGGCCACAACATCTGGGTATTCTCCAAAACGATCGATCAATTCATCTTGCAAGTATTCATAGTCCGTTGCAGAATTCATTTCACGAATTTGTTTGTAAATTTCAATTTTTTGACGTTGATCTGAAATATATTCATTAGGTAAATACGCATCTATTTGAAGGTTCAACTCTGCATTGCTCTTTTGCCTGCGATGCTCTTGGCCTTGTTTCTTAGCAATAGCTTCTTCTAACAATTGAGAATACATTTCAAAACCAACTGAATCGATGAAACCAGATTGAGAAGCTCCAAGGATATTCCCTGCTCCACGGATTGATAAATCTCGCATAGCAATTTTAAATCCAGACCCCAACTCAGTAAAACCTTTAATAGCTTCTAAACGTTTTTCAGACACTTCTGTAAGAGATTTGTCTGGGCGGTACATCAAATAGGCATAAGCAATTCGATTGCTTCGTCCCACACGACCTCTTAGTTGATAAAGCGTTGAAAGCCCCATATGATCCGCATTTTCAATAAAGAGTGTATTGGCATTTGGAATATCCACACCTGTCTCAATAATGGTTGTCGTCACTAAGACATCGTATTCGCCATTAATGAAATCCAACAGGGTATTTTCCAGGCGAACTTCACTCATCTGGCCATGAACAAAGCCAATCGAAGCCTCTGGAATCAACTCTTTTAATTCAGACACCTTTTGTTCAATTGTATCTACCTTATTGTAAAGATAATAGGCCTGTCCTCCACGATCCATCTCCCGCAACACAGCATCTCGAATAATGGTTGGATTGGTCTCTAATACAAAAGTTTGCACAGGATACCGATTGGTTGGAGGTGTTTCAATGACAGACAAATCTCGAATTCCTAGCATAGACATATGAAGAGTTCGAGGTATAGGGGTAGCTGTCAAGGTAAGCACATCCACCTTTTTTTTCAATTCTTTCAAGGTTTCTTTGTGCTTCACTCCAAAACGTTGTTCTTCATCTATCACGATTAAGCCTAAGTCTGAAAAAACAACATCTTTGGACAAGAGCCGGTGAGTTCCAATAATAATATCCACTCGTCCTTTTTTCAACTTTTCAAGCGTTTCTTTCTGCTCTGCCTTACTCTGGAAACGACTTAAAACAGCAACCTCTACTGCAAAAGATTCAAAACGCTCCTTAAAATTGGCATAATGTTGTTGGGCAAGAACAGTGGTAGGAACCAGCACTGCTACTTGTTTATGATCATTTACTGCCTTAAAGGCTGCTCGCATAGCAACCTCTGTTTTCCCAAAACCGACGTCTCCAACCAGCAGTCGGTCCATCGGACGATTCGATTCCATATCTTTTTTGATTTCTTCAATGGAGCGCAACTGATCATCTGTTTCAATATATGGAAAATCTTGTTCAAAAGCTTCTTGATTTTCATCATCTGAAGAATAAGCAAAACCTTCTAATTGACTACGCTCTGCATAGAGTTTTATCAAATCATCCGCAATGTCCTCTACCTGGGTCTGAACCTTTTGCTTCGTTTTTTGGAAACGCCCATCATTTAACTTGTTAATTTTTGGCGTTTTTCCATCACTTGCAACGTATTTGGACAACATCTGAATCTGATCGACAGGAATCGAGATGCGATCTCCATTTTGATATTGAATGGAAACATAATCACGATGGACACCCGAAATTTCAATCGTTTCAATTCCCAAATATTGACCAATACCATGAACTTGGTGAACAACATAGTCCCCTTTTTCCAGTTCATTATAATTTTTTAGGCGTTCAGCATTGGAAATATTTTGCCTGCGAATCTTTCGTTTGATCTTTTTCTGATAAATCTCTGATTCTGTAATATAGACAATTTTTTCATCAACAAATTGGAAACCGTGAGCCAGTCCTCCAACAATTAATTGACTAGCTTGAGGAATAATCGCATCCCCATCAATATAATCTAATCGAATTCCATACTCTTCTAAATTTTTATGGAGTTGCTGAAGATTGTGATGAGAAGTTGCTTGGACAATAACCGTATAGTTTGATTTTCGATACCGTTCAATTTCCTCTTTTAGTAAATCAAATTGTCCAAAAAACTCCTGCATGGGATATTGGTTGAATTGATACAAATGATCAAATTTCAGATTTCCCAATCCTTTTTGAAAGTTTGAAAAATAAGTTGCAGGCGTATATTTTCGTAATGTTGTACTGGTGTCTGCAAAATACACTTGGCGAGAAGAAGCTCTATTTTTATGTAAATCTTCCGTCAAGAAATTAGCTGTATCTAGTTCAAATCTCGCTATTTGATCGGCTATTTTTTGATAATCATCCAGAAAAATAGGAGTGTGTTTAGGGAGATAATCGAATAGGGTATATTGCTTCTCGTAAAAGAAACTAATAAATTTTCTAAGATCCGGATGAAGTTTCCTTTGAGAAATATCTCCTAAAATTTCTGCTAGATAAGATTTAAATTCTTCATTTGCACTCTGTTCTTGCAATTGTTCTATTTGCTGCTGAGCACGTATAAAATCTTCCTCTTGCAACAATAGATCACTCACTGCCTTCAGTTGAACTTCTTCAACATTTTCAACAGAACGCTGACTTTCTGGGTCAAAGATTCGGATTCCATCAATCTCATCTCCGAAAAATTCAATCCGATAGGGTTGGAGTTGGTCGATCTCAAAGATATCTAAAATATCTCCTCGTAGACTAAACTCTCCCTGTTGCAAAACTTGGCTCACCTTTTGGTAGCCAATTTTCTGTAATGTTTCACTCAGAGTAGTTAAGTCTATTTCTTGACCAACCTTCAATTGAAAAATGCTAGATGCAAAAACTTTAGGAGAAGGTAATAGTAGTTTTATACCACTCACATTGGTCACAAGGATGCCTTGACGATCTTCTTGGCATAAAAAGTTCAAAGCCTCTAATCGTGCAAATTGCCTTTCTTGTGAAGCAAAAACAAATTCTGCTAAAGGGTTATCATCTCCCAAAAATGTATGGACTTTCTCTTCTCCAAGTAAGGCAATAAAATCACTGGCCAATCGTTCTGCTTCGTTATAACTGGAAGTGATGAGGACTGCTTTTTCAATAGAATCAAAGGCTGAAGCCATTACAATAGCCTTTGTGGTCGCAGATAATCCTAAGATCAATTCCCTATTATTTTTTTGCAAACCTTGTTGCCAGGATAGAAGGTTGGAGTTTTGACTCACTAAATCAATTACATTCATCTACTTACCCGTTGTATTTCTGCATGCTTCTTTCAAAATTTTCTTCTACCAAGTAATCGTTAACCGCTTCTTCTACTCGATCGATTGTTTGTAGAATAGTGATGTAATCGCCTTTATCAAATTTTCCTAATACATGATGAACAACTGACATGCCCTGCTTAGGTCTTCCAATTCCAATCTTAATTCGATAAAAAGTCTGAGTTCCAATATGATTGATAATCGATTTGATTCCGTTATGACCTCCAGCTGATCCTTTCGCTCGAAGACGAATCTTACCAACTTCCATATCTAAATCATCGTAAATAACCAAAAGATCTTCAATATCCAGACCATAATAAGTCAGAAGGGCATGGACTGCTTTTCCACTCTCATTCATGAAAGTGGTCGGCTTTACAAAATAGACCTTTTCTCCATTCAAAAATGTTGAGGCGATATCAGCTTGAAAAATCTTATCATGGGAGAAAGTAAGATTTAAAGACTTTGCCATTTGATCAACTAACATAAAGCCTACATTGTGTTTCGTTTCAAAATACTTATCACCTGGATTTCCCAATCCAACAATTAATTTCGTCATCTCTTTCCTTTCAAAACACTAAAAGGGTTGGAAATATTTTTTCCAACCTTTACATTTTTTTAACTATCTTATACATTAAAACGGAATTCCATGATGTCCCCGTCTTGGACAACATATTCTTTTCCTTCTTCGCGCAAGCGTCCTGCTTCTTTTACAGCCTTTTCAGAACCGTATTTAACTAAATCATCATAGGACATGGTCACGGCACGAATAAATCCTTTTTCAAAATCAGAGTGGATGATTCCAGCAGCTTGAGGAGCTTTCATACCACGTTTGAAGGTCCAAGCACGCACTTCTTTTTCACCAGCTGTGAAATAAGTGCCAAGTCCCAACAAGTGGTAAGCTGCACGCGTGAGTTTATCAACTCCAGACTCTGTTAGGCCAATTGCCTCTAAAAATTCTTGTTTATCTGCATCATCTAGCTCAGAAATTTCTTCCTCAGCACGCGCAGAAATCACCACGACTTCCGCATTCTCTGTTGCCGCAAAGTCACGAATTTGCTTCACATACTCGATAGAATCTGGATCTGCAACAACATCTTCATCCACATTGGCTACATAAAGAACTGGTTTGGTAGTCAAAAGGAAAAGTCCTTTCACCACTTTTTGTTCTTCCTCCGTGAATTCAATGGTCCGAGCTGATTTACCATCTTCAAGAACTGGTTTGATTTTTTGTAGAACATTAAATTCTGCAACAGAATCCTTATCTTTTTGTGTACGAGCGATTTTTTCTACACGCGCATAGCGTTTATTGACAGACTCTAAGTCGGCTAAAATTAATTCTAAATTGATGGTATCAATATCTGCTAGTGGATCAACAAAGGCATCTTCACGACCTTGCTCCCGCATGACATTTTCATCATCAAAAGCACGCACTACATGGACAATGGCATCTACTTCACGGATGTTGGCTAAGAATTTATTACCAAGTCCTTCCCCTTTAGAAGCTCCTTTCACAATCCCAGCAATATCTGTAAATTCAAAAGTAGTCGGAACTGTCTTCTTAGGAGTAATCATTTCCGTCAATTTTTGGAGGCGTTCATCTGGAACTTCTACCATCCCGACGTTTGGATCAATGGTCGCAAAGGGATAGTTTGCGGCCTCTGCTCCTGCTTTTGTAATTGCGTTAAATAGGGTTGATTTACCAACGTTTGGTAAGCCAACGATACCTGCTGTTAATGCCATTTTTCTTTTTCTCCGTTCAAATTTCAATCTCTTTTATTATAACATAATTCAAAAGACAAGTGATGAAAAATGAAATATTTCATCACCTTTGAAACTAGATTTTTTCATCAAACTGTAACGTTCTAAGAAGATAAATATGGTATACTCTATTTAACAATGAACAAAGGAGTTTTTCAGATGAAAAAACAAACATGGAAATCTATTTTTCTTTCTTTAATCGCTATCTTTACTCTCTTTCTTCTTGGAGCTTGTGGACAACAATCTGTTCAAAAATCCTATCTTCAGGCAATCAACCAAGAAAAGAAAACAGATGTTCGTATTACACTAGAACATAAAGGTGATAAAGCGATCAGTAACCAAACCACCACTACTATTTATTACAAAGAGGCGGGAGTTACGAAAGATCAATTAAAGGAAATGATCGATAAATATGATGAAGAATACAAAGATGTCAAAGGATTCACACATTCTGCTGAATACAAAGATGATTATATGGTTGAAAAAACAACTCTAAATTATGAAAAGGCAGACTTAGATCAACTAATTGAAAAGAAATTAGTAACAACACAAAAAGATAAAAAAGTCGACTATATCAGCTTCAAATCAACTTTTGATATGATGAAACAAAGTGGTTTCAAAGAAGTTAAAAATGGAAAATTTGAAGAATTAAAATAATCGAAAAGGTTCGGTCACATAAGTGACTGAACCTTTTATAGTACTTTCTTCATTTTCTGTTCAAAATCATGGCGACTCATCATGACCACATGATCACAATTGCTACACTTGATTTTTATGTCTGCACCAAGTCGCGTAATTTCCCAACGATTTGCCTTCTTGCCTGTTTCTTTAATCACACAAGCGTGAGGCTTTTTCATTTCTACAAAATCACCTAACGTATACATGATTCACCTTTGTTAATTTGTGCGAACTGGCGTAATCAATTGAATGAACCCTTGTTCATTTCCTTCTGGAACCAATGTAAACGGTCTAACAGAAGAAATAAAACGAATAACAACTTGTTCACTGTCAATAGCTTTGAGCGCTTCAATCAAATAAGTTGGATTAAAGCTAATAGACAAATCCTCTCCTGAAACGGCGCTCGTATCGATCTCTTCATTTACTCGCCCAACTTCTGGTGAATGAACGTGGGAAGAAACCACTCCATTTTTGAACTCTAATTTAACCGTTCCGTTTTGAGTCGCATTTGAAAGAAGACGAGCACGCTCCATTGCAAATCGAAGGTTGGCCACATTGAAGGTTGCCTCTGTATTGAATTCTGTTGGAATGAGACGGTCTGTATCAGGATAATTTCCTTCTAGCAAACGGGTATAGAAACTAATGTGTTCACTTCTAAAGAGAATTTGATTGTTTGCAAAGAAAACTTCAACTGTTTCAATATCATCAGAAAAGACAGAGGTGAATTCACGAAGAGAGCGACTTGGGATGACAACATCAAAGTTGTCTCCATTTTTCTCCAGTGTAATCACTTTTTGACTCATACGGTGAGAGTCTGTTGCTACTGTTTTTAGCTCTTTATTATCTGATAAAACAAAGTGAACACCAGTCAAAATTGGACGACTTTCTTGTACACTTGCTGCAAATGCTGTTTCATTAATTAATTGTTTTAATAATTTTGTTTCCAAAACTAATGGATTACTTGCAGCAATTTCTTGAATACGTGGATATTGATCTGCATCTTTTCCTTTAAGTGTAATTTCTGATTTTCCACTTGTTAAAAGAACCTGTTTTTGTTCAATCTCTTTAAAATCTAAAGTAACATCTGGTAAACTTGAAACCACATTAATAAAGAAAGTTGCTTCTAATAAGATAGAACCTGGAGAGGTCACTAGTAAACCAGCATTTTCATCTTTGATAGAAATAAAGTTTTCAATTGAAATTTGGCCATTCGATCCAGATAAGGCAACTCCTTCTGGAGTGACATCAATTTTAATCGTGGAAAGGATTGGAATAGCATTTTTTGAACTGATCGCTCTTTTGGTAGTATTTAGTGCTTGTAAAAATAAAGTT
>JAWGXY010000041.1:0-14784 GCA_032572035.1 Streptococcus parasanguinis | reverse complement strand
TGATTTCATCAGCTTTTACAGCCCTACTCAACTGTGCGGAGGTGGGACGACGAAATCGAATTCTAACGAATTACCGATTTCTGTCCCACTCTCTTTTTTGCTCTCATAAAAGAGTAGTTCTTTTTTTTGAAATTTGATATACTAGTAACAGAACGAGAAAGGGATTGACCATGTTTGAGAAACAAGAAAGAACAGGCTTAATTGTTAAATTGTATTACAATCGAGACGGGAAAAAATTACAATCAGTCGGAGATGTCTTGTACCATTCTAAGAAATGCCGTTATGTCCAATTGTATGTGGACAGTGACAAGGCCGATCAAGTCATGGAAGACTTAAAGAAAGAACGTTATGTCAAAAAGGTCTTGCCTTGCCATCTCAAAGATTTAGATACAGATTTTGTAGGAAGTTTACAACGATTGGAGACCCCATCTGTGGTCACAGAAGGTTAGAAAACGCAATCATTTGATGGATTGCGTTTTTTTTATTGACAATTGTCAGATAATTCGGTATATTCTTAATGTATTTATTTTAAGATTCATTTAAGGAGATCATTACAAATGAAGAAAAAATTTGCTCTTTCATTTTTAACCATTGCAAGTGTCGCTCTTCTTGCTGCTTGTGGTGAAGTTTCTACTTCAGGTTCAAACACAACTGGTAACGAAATCGGCAAGGAACTAAAAGTCGGTTTTAACTTTGAAAAAACTGGTGAAGTAGCAGCCTACGGTAGCGCTGAACAAAAAGGTGCTCAATTGGCCGTTGATGAAATCAACGCTAAGGGTGGAGCTGATGGCAAAAAGATCGTTGTCACAGATAAAGATAACAAGTCTGAAACAGCTGAAGCAGCTACAGTCACTACAAACCTTGTCACTCAATCAAAAGTGAACGCTCTTGTTGGACCTGCAACTTCAGGTGCTACTGCAGCAGCGGTTGCCAACGCTGGTAAAGCAGGTGTTCCATTGGTAACACCATCTGCAACTCAAGATGATTTGACAAAAGGTCAAGATTACCTCTTCCGTGCTACCTTCATCGATAGCTTCCAAGGAAAAATCATTGCCAAATACACAACTGATAACTTGAAAGCGAAGAAAGTCGTTCTTTACTACGATAACTCATCTGACTATGCGAAAGGGATTGCTGAAGCCTTCAAGAAATCTTACAAAGGTGAAATCGTAGCAACAGAAACCTTCCAATCTAAGGATACAGACTTCCAAGCTGCTCTTACAAAAATCAAAGATAAAGATTTCGATGCGATTGTTCTTCCAGGTTACTACACAGAAACTGGTAAGATCGTAAACCAAGCGCGTGGTATGGGAATCAAACAACCAATCATTGGTGGGGATGGATTTAGCGATGCTAAATTTGTTGAACAAGCAACACCTGCCGCAGCTACAGATATCTACTACGTAGCTGGATTCTCTACTGAAGGTGAAATGACTGATAAAGCCAAGAAATTCGTAGAAGCATACAAAGCGAAATACAATGAAGAACCTTCAATGTTCGCAGCTTTGGCTTATGATTCAGTTTACATGGTTGCAGAAGCATCTAAAGGTGCTAAGAACTCTGTCGAATTGAAAGATAACCTTGCGAAGTTGAAAGACTTGGAAGGTGTGACTGGTACAATGTCAATTGACAAGAACCACAACCCGGTTAAATCAGCTCTTATGATTGGCTTGAAAGATGGTAAAGTCAAATCAGTTGAGTCTGTTAAACCATAATTATCATTTGTTGTTTGTACAAGAGGCTGGGAGAATGAAAATTCCTGGCCTCGCTCTTTATTGTTAGAAAGGATGGTTCAAATGCTCCAGCAATTAGTGAACGGTCTAATCTTGGGAAGTGTCTATGCACTCTTGGCCCTTGGTTATACCATGGTGTATGGAATTATCAAATTGATCAACTTTGCCCATGGGGATATCTACATGGTAGGTGCCTTTATGGGATATTTCTTATTGAACTCGTGGAAAGTGAACTTCTTTGTCGCTTTACTCCTAGCCATGGTTGGGACAGCTATTTTAGGGGTTGTAATTGAATACCTGGCTTATCGTCCACTTCGTCATTCGACTCGGATTGCAGCTTTGATCACAGCCATCGGGGTTTCCTTCTTGCTCGAATATGGGATGGTCTTCTTCGTAGGTGCCAATACCCGTTCCTTCCCGCAAGTGATTAAAACGGTTCGTTACAACTTCGGTCCTATTTCAATCTCCAATATTCAGTTGATGATCTTGGGAGTGTCAGTTTTCTTGATGGTCGCTCTTCAATTTATTATTCAAAAGACAAAGATGGGGAAAGCCATGCGGGCTGTATCTGTCGATAGTGATGCCGCTCAATTGATGGGGATTAACGTAAACCGTACGATCAGCTTTACCTTTGCTTTGGGATCAGCCTTGGCAGGTGCTGGTGGTGTCTTGATTGGTTTGTATTACAACTCGATCGAGCCTTTGATGGGGATGACACCAGGGATCAAAGCCTTTGTCGCAGCCGTTCTTGGAGGAATCGGAATCATTCCAGGCGCGGCCCTAGGTGGCTTTGTCATCGGTTTATTGGAAACTTTCGCTACAGCGATTGGTCTTTCAGACTTCCGTGATGCTATTGTGTATGCTATCTTGATTGTGATCTTGCTTATCCGTCCTGCAGGTATCCTCGGTAAAAATGTGAAAGAGAAGGTGTAAGCCATGAAACAAAATTTAAAAGTGAATTTAGTCTGGCTTGGTCTTTTGGTCGCAGGTTTTGCCTTGATCCAAGTCTTAGTAGCAGCGGGTGTGCTCAACCTCTTCTATATCCAAATTTTGGAACAAATTGGGATTAATATCATCCTTGCAGTTGGCTTGAACCTCATCGTTGGTTTTTCAGGTCAATTCTCACTCGGTCATGCAGGATTTATGGCGATTGGTGCCTACTCTGCAGCTATTCTTGGTTCCAAATCACCAACCTATGGTGCTTTCTTTGGTGCGATGGTTTTAGGTGCGTTGATTGCAGGTGTCGTTGCCTTGATCGTTGGGGTTCCAACCCTTCGTTTGAAAGGGGACTACCTCGCGATTGCGACACTTGGGGTTTCTGAAATCATCCGGATCTTGATCGTCAATGGTGGTACTCTAACAAATGGGGCTGCTGGGATCCTTGGTTTGCCAGCCTTTACAACTTGGCAATTGGTTTACCTCTTTGTTGTCATTACAACGATCTTTACCATTAACTTCTTACGCAGTCCAATTGGACGCTCTACCCTTTCTGTTCGTGAAGATGAAATCGCGGCAGAATCTGTTGGGATCAATACGACCAAAGTCAAAGTCATTGCCTTTGTATTTGGTGCGATCACAGCGGCGATTGCGGGATCTCTCCAAGCCGGCTTTATCGGCTCGGTTGTTCCTAAAGACTACTCTTTCACCAATACTATTAATGTCTTGATCATTGTCGTGTTTGGTGGTTTGGGATCAATGTCCGGAACTGTTGTTGCAGCCATCGTCTTGGGTATCTTGAACATGGTGCTTCAAGACTTCTCAAGTATCCGTATGATCATTTACTCATTGGCTTTGATTCTCGTGATGATCTTCCGTCCAGGTGGTCTTCTTGGAACATGGGAATTCAGCTTGAAAAAACTACTCTCAAAAAAGGAGGCTAACTAATGGCACTTCTTGAAGTAAAAAATTTAACAAAAAACTTTGGTGGTTTGACAGCCGTTGGGGATGTGACCATGGAACTCAATGAAGGGGAATTGGTTGGTTTGATCGGACCCAACGGTGCCGGTAAAACAACCCTCTTCAACCTCCTAACAGGGGTATATGAACCAAGTGAAGGAACCATTACCTTAGATGGTCAGCTACTAAATGGTAAAGCACCTTATAAAATCGCTGCAGGTGGTCTGGGGCGGACTTTCCAAAATATTCGTCTCTTTAAAGATTTGAGCGTTTTGGACAATGTCTTGATTGCCTTTGCCAATCACCACAAACCACATGTCTTTGCGAGTCTTTTCCGCTTGCCAAGCTATTACAAGAATGAAGAAGCTTTGAAAGCGAAAGCTCTTGAATTGTTAGCGATTTTTGGTTTGGAAAAAGAAGCAGATACCTTGGCCAAAAACTTAGCTTACGGGCAACAACGTCACTTGGAGATCGTTCGTGCCCTTGCTACAGAGCCAAAAATCCTCTTCTTGGATGAACCTGCTGCAGGGATGAACCCTCAAGAAACAGCAGAATTGACCCAATTGATCCGTCGCATTCAAAAAGAATTCAATATTACTATCATGTTGATCGAGCACGATATGAGCTTGGTCATGGAAGTAACAGAACGGATTTATGTATTGGAATATGGTCGCTTGATTGCCCATGGTACGCCAGATGAAATCAAGACTAACAAACGCGTAATCGAAGCATATCTAGGAGGTGAAGCCTAATGTCTATGTTAAAAGTTGAAAATCTTTCTGTACACTATGGCATGATCCAGGCTGTCCGTGATGTCAGTTTCGAGGTAAACGAAGGGGAAGTTGTTTCTCTTATCGGTGCTAACGGTGCTGGGAAAACATCTATTCTTCGTACCATTTCAGGTTTGGTGCGTCCAAGTGCTGGGAAAATCGAGTTTTTGGGTCAGGAGATTCAAAAGGTTCCGGCTCAAAAGATTGTATCAGCAGGACTCTCTCAAGTTCCAGAAGGCCGCCACGTCTTTTCAGGCTTGACTGTTATGGAAAACTTGGAAATGGGAGCTTTCTTGAAGAAAGACCGAGAAGAAAATCAAGCTAACTTGAAGAAAGTCTTCTCCCGTTTCCCACGTTTGGAAGAACGGAAGAACCAAGATGCAGCAACCCTATCTGGTGGGGAACAACAAATGCTAGCAATGGGTCGTGCACTTATGTCGACGCCAAAACTCTTGCTTCTGGATGAACCTTCTATGGGATTGGCCCCAATCTTTATCCAAGAAATCTTTGATATCATCCAAGATATCCAAAAACAAGGGACAACTGTTCTCTTGATCGAGCAAAATGCCAACAAGGCTCTTGCCATCGCAGACCGCGGTTATGTTTTGGAAACAGGGAAAGTCGTTCTTACCGGAACAGGAAAAGAACTCTTAGCCTCAGAAGAAGTCCGCAAGGCCTACCTTGGTGGATAAGATTTCTAAAGTTCACTAGAATATTAAAAAGAAAGGTCCTGAAGACCTTTCTTTTTTCATCCCTCTTGTTTGATTTTTCTAAATTTTGAAAACAAGAGAAAACTGCTGAAAGCGTTTGAAATCATTCTTAAAATCAAGTATAATAAAACTAATAAAAGCATAGGAGAACTTGTTATGGCTGTTAAAGATTTTATGACACGTAAAGTGGTTTACATTAGTCCAGATACTACAATTGCCCATGCGGCAGATTTGATGCGCGAACAAGGTTTGCACCGTTTGCCAGTCATTGAAAATGATAAATTGGTTGGTTTGGTGACAGAAGGTACGATTGCAGAAGCAAGCCCATCTAAAGCAACAAGCTTGTCTATTTTCGAGATGAACTATCTGTTGAACAAGACCAAGGTCAAAGATGTCATGCTTCGCGATGTCATTACCGTCTCTAAATTTGCGAGCTTAGAAGATGCGACCTACCTCATGTATAAGAACAAGGTGGGAATTCTTCCAGTCGTGGACAATGAGCAAGTATCTGGTGTCATCACAGATCGTGATATTTTCCGTGCCTTCCTTGAAGTATCTGGTTATGGAGAAGAAGGAGTTCGTGTTCGCTTTGTGACAGAAGATAAGGTTGGCGTTCTAGAACAAATCATTCACTTGATTGTAGAAGAAGGGTATAACATCGCAAATACAGTCAATATCCCAACCAAAGACGATCGTGTCGTTATCGAAGTTCAAATTGATGGGGTGACAGATCTAGAAGGAATCCGTAGTAAATTTGAAGCCAACGGTTTGAAAGTCGATGAAATCACTCGAACAACCGCAAAAGCTATTTAATAGAAAAATCAGGCTGGATGACAATCCAGTCTGATTTTTCTATTAACGGTTAATGGGTTGTTTTTCTTTATCTAAAGTGAAGCCTTCGCCCAGAATTTCATGGGCTTCAGAAATGGTGATAAAGGCGAATGGATCAATACGATTGATGATGTCTTTCATTTGTTTCATCTCATTCCGCGAAACGACACAGTAGACGATATCCAAGTCCTTGCGGCTGTAGTAGCCCATCCCGCGGATAAAGGTAATCCCGCGACCCAGGTCGTCAGATACTTTTTGGGCAATTTCTTCTGGTTTAGATGTGACGATAAGGAAGCCTTTTCCAGCAAAACCACCTTCTCCAATCAAGTCGATCACAAGGGTGTCAATCAGGATAAAGAAGAGGGTATACATAGCCGTACGGACATCTTGGAAGACAATGACCACAGTTGTCAGAACAATGGCATCTACAATCAACATGAGTTTTCCCATGGTGAGGGAAGTGTATTTGTTAAAGATGCGAGCGAGGATATCAGTTCCTCCCGTAGTTCCCCCAGCATTGAAGATGATCCCTAGACCTAAACCAAGGACAACCCCTGAGGCGATACAGGCAAGCAGAATATCTCCTTTAAAGGCTGTAAAGATAAAGTGATGGTAGTGGTGGCTGAGGGGCATGGCCTCAAAAATTGCCATCCATGCCGAAACCGAGAAAGTCCCAAGTAAGCTCAGGTAAAGAGATTTCTTGCCCAGCAGTTTCCAAGCCAGAACGAAGAGAGGGATATTGATCAGTAAGTTCATCAGGGATACGGGGATTTTTAAGAGGTAATAGGTGATCAAGGTAATCCCTGTCGCTCCTCCTTCATAGAAGTGAAAGGGAATGACCAAAAAATAGATCCCAAACGAAAAAATGCCGGCCCCCAAGATGATAGCCAGAATATCTTTAAATTTAAACATGATAGGTTGTCTCCTAAAACTTTATAAGATCATTGTAACAAAAAAGTGAAAAAATGAAAATGACTTTGAAAAATTTTCTCTCCTAAAATACAAGATTTTTACCCTTATTTTTGGTAAAATAAAAAGAAGAAAACTAGAAAGAGGATACTATGGTAAACGGTACATTAATTTCATTTGAAGGTCCAGAAGGAGCGGGAAAATCATCGGTCCTAGAAGCCGTTTTGCCTCTACTTGAAGAAAAAGGAATTCCTTTTATTACAACCCGTGAACCAGGCGGTGTAGACATTGCAGAAAAGATACGCCAAGTCATTTTAGATCCAGACCATACTAGTATGGATGCTAAGACCGAGTTGTTGCTTTATATTGCCAGTCGCCGGCAGCATTTGGTGGAACGTGTATTGCCAGCCCTTGCAGCTGGAAAAATCGTTTTGATGGACCGCTTTATTGATAGCTCGGTCGCTTATCAAGGTTATGGTCGCGGTTTGAGTGTGGAAGATATCGAGTGGCTCAATCAATTCGCGACAGATGGTCTTAAACCAGATCTCACCCTTTACTTTGATCTGGATGTCGAAGAAGGGCTCGCTCGAATTGCCAAAAACCAAGAGCGGGAAGTCAATCGTTTGGATTTGGAAGGTTTGGAGCTTCACCAAAAAGTCAGACAAGGTTATTTAGCCTTGTATGAAAAGGAACCAGAGCGCATTGTGAAAATCGATGCCAGTCAATCCTTTGAAGCAGTCTTTGAGGATGTCTTGGCTGTTTTAGAAAATCGCTTGGGGATATTGAAATGAAGCTAGAAGAAATCCAACAGCTCCAGCCAGAATTGGTGGAGCGTTTCACCCAGATCTTAGAACACAAACAGTTCAGTCATGCTTATCTCTTTACAGGCTCTTTTGCCAGTTTTGAGATGGCCCTCTTGCTAGCTCAAAGTCAATTTTGCGAAGATTTGCAGGGAGTCTGGCCTTGTGGCAAATGCCGTTCCTGCCGCTTGATTGAAGAAGAAGAATTCTCAGACGTAAAGATCGTGCGTCCAGTCAACCAGATCATTAAGACCGACCGCATTCGTTCGCTGGTTCAAGACTTTTCTCAATCAGGATTTGAAGGGAGCCGGCAGGTCTTTATCGTCCAAGATGCGGATAAGATGCATACCAATGCAGCCAACTCTCTCTTGAAAGTCATGGAAGAACCCCAGAGTGAGATCTATCTCTTCTTGTTGACTTCCGATGAAAACTTGATCTTACCGACCATCAAGAGTCGGGCTCAGCAGGTCCATTTTCCTAAAAAGCAAGCCTACCTAACCGAACTACTAGAAAAAGAAGGCTTGATCAAATCACAGGCAAATTTAGTAGCTCGTTTTAGTTTTAGTCTCGAAGAGGCAGAGCAGCAAAAAAAGAATGCTACGTTTTTTGAACTGGCAAAAGTTTGTGATCAATTCATCGAACGTTGTCAATCCAATTTGAATCGTGCCTATTTGGAAGTGACCCGCTTAGTGAGCCTAGCAGATGATAAGGAAAAACAAAGCCAGTCCTTTCGTTTGATGGAGTTGGCTTTAGAAGAGCAGTTGCGCTTGAACAGATCCCAGCAGCTGCTTGAGAAATTGAGTCTTGCTCGCAGGATGTGGAAGGCTAATGTTTCTTTTCAAAATGCTCTAGAATATATGGTTTTGAGCTTAGAAAGTTAAGGAGTCAGAATGAATAAAAAAGAATTATTTGATGCTTTAGACGGCTTTTCTCAGAATTTGTTGGTCACCTTGGCTGAAGTCGAAGCCATCAAGAAAAATTTGAAACAAGTCATAGAAGAAAATACAGCTCTTCGCTTAGAAAATGATAAATTGAGAGAACGTTTGGGGGAAGTTGAGAAGACTTCATCCGCAAAGTCGCAACACCATGGCCGTGAAAATTTGCAACGTATTTACAACGACGGTTTTCATATCTGCACTTATTCCTACGGTCAACGCCGTGAGAACGATGAAGAGTGTATGTTTTGTGACGAGTTGTTATTTAGGGAGTAAGCATGCAGATCCAACGAAGTTTTAAAGGGGAAAAGAAAACAGGGGTCCTTTACCTAGTCCCAACACCGATCGGCAATCGTGAAGATATGAGTTACCGCATGGTCCAGACCTTAAAGGATGTGGACTTGATCGCAGCAGAGGATACCAGAAATACAGGTCTCTTGCTCAAGCATTTTGAGATTAGGACTCCCCAGACTAGCTTTCATGAACATAATGCCCAGGAGAAAATTCCAGATCTGATCGCCCATTTAGAATCTGGAAAAGATTTGGCACAGGTCTCAGATGCAGGACTCCCAAGTATCTCTGATCCTGGTCATGATTTGGTCAAGGCAGCGATTGAACGCGAGATTCCTGTCGTAGCTGTTCCTGGTCCAAGTGCAGGGATTACTGGCTTGATTGCCAGTGGCCTAGCACCTCAACCTCATGTTTTTTATGGGTTTCTGCCTCGCAAAGAGGGGCAACAAAAGGCCTTTTTCCAAGAAAAAGTGGCCTATCCGGAGACACAGATCTTTTATGAGTCGCCCCATCGGGTGAAAGCAACCTTAGAGAATATGTTGGCTGTCTATGGGGATCGTCCGGTTGTCTTGGTTCGTGAATTGACCAAGATCTACGAAGAATATACTCGCGGCAGCATTTCAGAGTTAGTCGCATTTCTTGAAGAAAATCCCCTCAAAGGGGAGTGCCTCTTGATCGTCGAAGGAGCTAAGGAAGAAGTGCTAGACCTAGAAGAGGTTGACTTGATCCAAGAGATCGATACCTTGGTCCAAGAGGGGATGAAGAAGAATCAAGCAATCAAACAGGTCGCCAAACAATACGGCCTGCAAAAGAGTGAGCTCTATGCTCGTTACCATCAAGAGTAGGAAAGGTTGGAAGCAGGATGGAAATTAGAATGGCTTATCCAAATGAGATCCAGCGAATTATGGAAATCATCCAAGATGCTAAGGAAAGCCTGGCTCAAAGACAGGTCGACCAGTGGCAGGATGGTTATCCAGATGAAGAGATCATTTTTGAGGATATTCTAGAAAGTCGTGGCTATGTAGCCGTTGAAGATCAGGAAATCGTCGCCTATGCAGCCGTCCACAAGGGAAATGAAGCGGCCTATAATGAGATTTACGATGGTAAGTGGGAGCATGACAACTATATGTATGTTACCTTTCATCGTGTCGCTGTAGCTAAAGAAGCTGCTGGCAAAGGGGTGGCTCAGACCTTCCTTCAAGGTTTAATCGAAGGAGAAAAAGGGCCTGATTTCCGTTGCGATACCCACCCAGATAATCTGGTCATGCAACATTTGCTTGAAAAATTAGGCTACCATTATTGTGGAAAGGTCCCAATTGATGGAGTCCGTCTAGCTTATCAAAAAATCAAACGAAAAGCAGAAACCAGTTTGTTCCAAGTGGTCTCAGAAGAGGACCGATGGGACCAAAGAGCAGAAGCGGCCTACAATGACACTCTATCTTAAACAATTCTATGAGAGCCCTATGGGACTTCTTTCGATCATTGTCAGTAAGGAAGGCCTTGTAGAGCTTGATTTTTATGATCCGAAAGAAGATGCGCCTGATCCCTATGGGGCGCTGGAGCAGTTCCATCCCTACCATGAGAAGGTAATAGAGTGGTTGGACCATTATTTTGCTGGGGCCCCAATTGCGATCAGCTTTCCACTAGCGCCGCAAGGGACAGCCTTCCAAGAGCGGGTGTGGCAGTTATTGCAAGAGATCCCCTATGGTGAGACTAAGACCTATGGGCAGCTTGCCCAGGATCTTTCTTGTGGTTCAGCCCAGGCCGTAGGACAGGCTGTTGGACGCAATCCCTTGACAATTCTAGTCCCTTGTCACCGCGTGATGGGAAAAAATGGAGAATTGACAGGCTATGCGTCTGGACTCGATCGTAAACGCTGGCTCTTACAACACGAAGGAATTACCTGGAAGGAGAAATGAAATCGATGTATACCTTTATTGAATACCCAAAATGTTCGACTTGTCGAAAGGCTAAATCAGAATTGGACGGTCTCCAATGTGAGTTTCAGAGCCAAAATATTGTAACCGAAACACCGACTAGTCAAGAATTGCAAGACTGGATGGCAGCGTCTGGCCTACCGATCAAATCTTTCTTTAATACCAGCGGGATGAAATACCGGGAACTTGGCTTGAAAGATAAGGTAGATCAACTGACAATAGAAGAAGCAGCGGATCTTTTGGCTAGCGACGGTATGCTGATCAAGCGCCCCCTACTTGTCAAAGACGGAAAAGTGGTTCAAGTAGGTTACCGGAAACCATACGCAGACTTAGATTTGTAAAAGAAAAGGGAGTTGGATTTTCTTTAGAACTATAATAAAAGTATGCCAGAAACTTTCCTTAGGTGAGTACGGACGTCAGCGAACTTCGAAGAAGTTCCATGACTTAGTTTTGAGCCTGAGGTCTCAAAACTCCCGAGTGCTAGAAACAATAATGTTTCTAGCACTTTTCTCACGGCGAAAAGTTTCGGTATATTCTTTATGAGATTCATAAGTTAGAACTTATTTTGATTTCTTGACAAAATCGCGTAACCTATCTTACTTATAATTTATTTTTATATATTCTAAAGGGAGTTGGACTCCCTTTTAATTTTGTATTGAAGATGATATAATCATACGAGTGAAATCAATGAAAGAGAGTCAATCATGAGTATTTTAGAGGTGAAAAATTTAAGCCATGGCTTTGGAGACCGGGCTATTTTTGAGGATGTGTCCTTCCGCTTGTTAAAGGGAGAGCATATCGGTCTTGTCGGGGCTAATGGTGAAGGAAAATCGACCTTTATGAGCATTGTGACTGGTAAAATGCAACCTGACGAAGGAAAGGTGGAGTGGTCTAAGTACGTGACGGCAGGTTATCTGGATCAGCATTCGGTCTTAGAAGAAGGACAAACGGTTCGCGATGTCTTACGGACCGCTTTTGATGAGTTGTTCACAGCTGAAGCTCGCATCAATGACCTCTATATGGCCATGGCGGAAGAGGGAGCCGATGTCGATGCTTTGATGGAAGAAGTAGGAGAACTCCAAGAGCGTCTAGAAAGCCGTGATTTTTATACCTTGGATGCCAAGATCGATGAAGTGGCGCGTGCTCTTGGGGTCATGGACTTTGGCATGGACACAGATGTGACTTCCTTATCAGGTGGGCAACGGACCAAGGTCCTTTTGGCTAAATTGCTCCTTGAAAAACCAGATATCCTTCTCTTGGACGAGCCAACCAACTACTTGGATGCAGAGCACATCGATTGGCTCAAACGCTATTTACAGAATTATGAAAATGCCTTTGTCCTCATTTCCCACGATATTCCTTTCTTGAATGATGTGATCAACATCGTCTACCATGTGGAAAATCAACAGTTAACCCGCTATTCAGGTGACTACTACCAATTCCTTGAAGTCTATGAAATGAAGAAATCGCAATTGGAAGCGGCTTATGAGCGTCAGCAAAAAGAGATTGCTGATTTGAAAGATTTCGTAGCCCGCAATAAGGCGCGTGTGGCTACACGGAACATGGCCATGTCTCGTCAGAAGAAGCTGGACAAGATGGAACTCATTGAGTTGCAAAGTGAGAAACCAAAGCCATCCTTTGAATTTAAAAATGCCCGGACTCCTGGTCGCTTTATCTTCCAGGCCAAGGATCTCCAGATTGGCTATGACCGTCCTTTGACCAAGCCTTTGAACCTAACCTTTGAACGCAATCAAAAGGTGGCCATCATCGGGGCTAACGGAATCGGTAAAACCACTCTCTTGAAGAGCTTGCTGGGAATCATCCCACCAATCGCTGGAGAAGTAGAGCGTGGAGATTACCTAGAGCTTGGCTACTTCGAGCAAGAGGTCGAAGGTGGCAATCGTCAGACACCGCTTGAGGCGGTCTGGAATGCCTTTCCGGCTCTCAACCAAGCAGAAGTCCGTGCCGCCCTTGCCCGTTGTGGTTTGACCACCAAACATATCGAGAGCCAAATTCAGGTGCTATCTGGTGGGGAGCAAGCCAAGGTACGCTTCTGTCTCTTGATGAACCGTGAAAACAATGTCTTGGTACTAGACGAGCCGACCAACCACTTGGATGTGGATGCCAAAGATGAATTGAAACGGGCTCTGAAAGAGTACAAGGGATCGATCCTCATGGTTTGCCACGAGCCAGACTTCTATGAAGGCTGGATGGACCAAATCTGGGACTTTAATGAATTGACGTAAAGACAAAAAGAGAACCGCATGGTTCTCTTTTCAGATTCTTTTTAGAAACTTTCCTTAGGTGAGTACGGAGGTTAGGTGAAATTATCCAGTGGATGATTTCAGCAATCCAGGAAGTTCCATGACTAATTATTGAGCCTAAGGTCTCAATAATTCCGTGTGCCTGAAACAAATCTGTTTCAGGCACTTTTCTCACGGTGGAAAGTTTCAGTAGATGAATGACTTAAATAATTAGAATTCATTTTTTTACCAATGAATCTATTAGCTAATTTTATGTAAAATGTTTATCAATATCTTAAAAAGAGAACCTCTCGGTTCTCTTTTCATTATTTCTTGAAATTGTAGTCTTTTAAGATCTCGATTTTTTCAATCTTGATGTCTGTTTTTGGTTTGTCCTTATCATCAGTTTCGGCTGATGCAATTTTATCGACGACATCCATGCCATCGATGACTTGCCCAAAGACAGTGTAGTTGCCACCATCAAGGGTTGGATTTCCACCATTTTTATAAGCATCGATGATCTTAGCTGGGAAGCGATCAGTCGGGAGCTTGCTAGAAATATCTTCCTTATTTTGGTTGATATAGAATTGACTACCATTGGTATTTGGACCAGAATTGGCCATGGCAAGGGCTCCACGAAGGTTGTAAAGGTATGGAGAATACTCATTCTCAAAACCAGTACCTGAATCTTTGGATTTGTCTTTGTCCTTCCAGATGGATTCGCCACCAGTACCGTCTCCTTTAGGATCCCCAGTTTGGATCATAAAGTTGTTAATAACACGGTGGAAAAGCAAGCCATTGTAGTAGCCTTCTTTTGCATGGGTCAAGAAGTTTTCAACTGCAAGGGGCGCATATTTAGGGAAAAGCTTCACAGTGATATCGCCTTCAGTCGTAGTGATTTTAACCTCTGCTTCGTCTTCAGCCACTTCATTTGAGAGCTGTGGGAAGACGGCATTTTCATTGGTCATGGCATCGTTAAAATCTTTGCGCAGTTGTTCTAATTTCTTTTGTTCTTCTTCAATTTTCTTTTGATCTTTTTCACTAGAGCTAGAAGTTGCTGTTTGCTCTGTCTTTTCTTTGCTTGCACTTGAAGAGCTAGCGTCTGTCTTATTGGACGAACAAGCTGTCAAAGCCAAGCCGGAAAATAATAGTAGTGCGATTAATTTTTTCATATTCTTCCTTTCCAACATAGTTGTCTTTCTCTATTGTACCTTAATTTTGCGATACTTTCAAATCTGGACGGGATTCTCTATTTTCTGAGGTTGTTTCAAGACCGATAACATTTGATAAATCACTAATTAAGAAGGAAGTTGCGTATAGATGGAAAATTCGGTATGATGGGAGATATGTTAATTTGTTTGAAAATGAACGAATTCCCTCAAAAACCGTATCATGAATAGGAGGCTACAAATTGGATTATAAAACTCTACGCAAAAACTATAGACTCTATATTAGATCTGCAGGCTTGTTAGCAATGCTTCTGATCTTTTGCATTGGATTAGTGGTCAGGGATAATCTTCTTCAGACTGCTGGCGTTTTATTGGTTATTGCATGCTTGATTTTATTCATCCAATTGCTCAAGAAAAGCTACACCAACAAGTGCAACACCTTGCTCCATGTAGACTTAGATTTAGCTTTTTGGCAGCAATACCTTCAGTTGAACAAGAATGTGAAAAAAGCTATTTCACAGATAGATATTAAGCTGACATCGGTTGCCTATTCTTTTATG
>JAWGXY010000040.1:0-15369 GCA_032572035.1 Streptococcus parasanguinis | reverse complement strand
TTCAAGAAAGAAAACCTGTTAGTCCTCTATTTGCCTACCACAAGAAATAAGGTCTTAATGTGATATATTTTGATAATGCCGCAACCACTCCCCTTCTACCTGAAGTCATTGATAAAATGTCTGCAACTATGAAGACCACTTTTGGAAATCCATCGAGCCTTCATGCTCATGGACGGATGGCTAGTAAACTCCTCCGAGAATCTCGCGAGCAGATTGCTCAGTCTCTCCATACTCTTCCAAATCGTATTTTCTTCACTTCAGGTGGATCAGAAAGTAATAATACCGTTATAAAAGGCTACTGCTTGAAACACCAAGCACATGGCAAACACATCATTACGACCGCTTTGGAACACCATGCGGTTCTAGAACCCATCGAATATCTTGTAGAACGTTTCGGATTTGAAGTGACGATCGTCCAACCAAGAGATGGACGCATTCAGGCTCGTGATATCAAGGCGGCGCTTAGACCGGATACCATTCTTGTCTCTACCATGTTTGCCAATAACGAGACAGGCGATCTTCTACCGATTAAAGAAATCGGAGAACTCTTAAAAGATCTTCCAGCTGCCTTTCATGTTGATGCTGTCCAGGCAATTGGAAAGGTCCCTGTCTATCCCGAAGAGTTGGGAATTGATTTTCTCAGTGCTTCTGCCCACAAATTCCACGGACCAAAGGGAGTCGGCTTCCTTTATGCAGCCGTCCCAGATTTTGATAATCTCTTACACGGTGGGGATCAGGAAAGTAAGATGAGAGCCAGCACGGAAAATCTCATTTCTATTGTCGGGATGGCAACCGCGCTTCAGCAAGCTACACTTCATCAAGAAGAAAATTTCAACCAGGTTCAAAAACTCGGCCAAGAACTAGTCAATGGTTTAGCAGCCTACGACTACTACGTTAATGCGAATGAAGATCATCTTCCATTTGTTTGGAATCTTGGCTTTCCAGGTGTCCAAAATGACGTTTTACTGATGCGACTCGATCTTGCTGGAATTTCTGTCTCTACAGGTTCTGCTTGTACCGCTGGTACAGTTCAACCCAGCCATGTCCTTGAGGCGCTCTATGGAAAAGATAGCTCACGCCTAAAAGAATCCCTTCGAATTAGTTTTTCAGAACTCAATACCGTAGAGGAGGTTCAAGACTTCCTCTCAAAACTTAAAGAAATTTTATCATAGGAGAACAATATGGCTTTTGAAACAAGTGTTTCATTGAAAGACTGCAAATATACCTATAGTCTACACCCAAATGTTAAAAAATATACCTTACGTGACAATACATTCGCTGTTACCAAAGTTGGAAATTACGAGTTAAATCGTTTGCTCGAAGCCGTTCCAAATAGCGGCGAAGGCTTCCTACTTAAAATTATTTTCAATAAAGATTTGACAGGTTTTAAGATCAATATTACAGACAAGTCTGGACTTCGCCTGGTTAATATCTTTAAAAATCCAGAAAATGACATTATCCAACAAAAATTCTATTTCTTAATGGATAGTCTTGTCGAAAGAGAAATTTTCAACAAAACAGAGGCCTAATATGGTAACCTTAACTTATATCGACGCTTACCAAGTAGAACGAACGACTACTTATCCCGACCTTGCAGCCTGTATTCTAGCTTTTTCAGGCTGTGTAACCTTGCCTGACTCTTACTCAATCGTATCCATTGAATACAAGGGTCAAAAGCTCCCCTATACAGGGCGAGTCGATGGACTCTATGCTTTTTTGAAAAAGGTAGAACAAGCTGAAAACTAAGCTGATGCTGATGGAACTCTCTATCGCCATCAGCTTTTTCTTTAGACAAAAATATTTTTGAAAAAACACTCTAGATAGTTGATTTTTTCACAATCTTCCTATACAATAAGAGGGAAAGGTTGTGATATTGTGAAACATGATAAAAATACTCCAATTCCACGCGCAACAGCAAAACGCTTATCGCTCTACTACCGCATTTTTAAACGCTTTAACTCTGAAAAAATAGAACGCGCCAATTCCAAGCAAATTGCTGATGCAATTGGGATTGACTCTGCTACTGTTCGCCGAGATTTCTCTTATTTTGGTGAATTAGGAAGACGGGGATTTGGTTATGACGTAAAAAAACTGATGAACTTCTTTGCGGATCTCTTAAATGACAATGCCATTACCAATGTCGCTATTGTGGGGATCGGAAATATGGGAAGTGCGCTTCTCAACTATCGCTTCCATGAACGCAATAAGATGAAAATTGTCATGGCGTTTGATGTAGATGATCATGAACTGATTAATACCAAAAGTAAGGATGGAATTCCTATTTACGGTATTTCCTCCATCAAAGAAAAGCTCAAACAAGAAGGCATTCAAACAGCCATCCTAACTGTTCCAAGCGTCAAGGCTCAAGAAGTGGCTAGCCTTTTGGTAGACGCTGGGGTCAAGGGAATCCTTAGCTTCTCACCAGTGCATCTGACAGTCCCTAAGGATGTCGTCGTCCAATATGTCGACCTTACTAGTGAATTACAGACACTTCTTTATTTCATGCGTAAAAATGAAGAATAAAGACTTATACATTAACAAGAAAAGAGGCTGGGACAAAAGTCCTAGCCTCTCAATTATTTTTTAGATTGTCGAGCAAGACGCAGTGATTGAGTGGGCTCTACTACGCTGATTTTAACAGCTTTTACAGCCCTACTCAACTGTGCGGAGGTGGGACGACGAAATCGAATTCTAACGAATTACCGATTTCTGTCCCACTCTCTTTTTTATGCCAAATAATCGGTTTCTTCACGGTAACTATAATAGTTTTCTTCAGATACAATCAAGTGATCCAATAGAGTTAAGCCCATCACTTCACAGGCTTCTAAAACTCGATGAGTTACTTCATCATCATTTTTACTGGGGAATACGGCACCAGATGGATGATTGTGCGCCAAGATGATAGAGGTTGCCATGTGCTTCAGTGCATAATGCAGGATTTCACGTGGCTCCGCAATACTTCGATTCACGGTTCCAATAAAAATGGTCTGTTGATGAATAATTTCATTCTGTGTATTCAAATAGAGGGCAACCAGGTGCTCCTGTTTCTTATGGCCGATTTCCTGTTGAATTTTATGGGCCAATTTCTGGCTGCTCATGATTTGTTCAGAACTCATTAATTCATCTTTATGAATCCTTCGTCCAAACTCAATCACAGCCTGAAGTTCGATGGCCTTCACCCGGCCAATACCTGAGATTTCCTGTAGCTCCTCTAGGGTTAATTGACTTAACTCCTTTAAACTATTAACCGAACTCAAAAGACCTTGTGCAATCTCATAAACGCTTTTTTTCTTATTGCCTGTCCGTAAGAGAATGGATAGCAATTCTTGATGACTCAGCTTATCTACCCCTTCAGAAACCAAACGTTCTCTAGGAAGCAAAGATGGTTCAATAAATGATATGTCGTACATAATTTCCTCCTCACTTATTAATTCGTAATAAATGAAGAAAACGACAACCTTTCATTATTTACAGGCGATTTCTTGTTTCAAGTCATCTAACACTAAGACTTCATCTTTATTAAAGCGGATCTGGTAACCTGTTTGAACTTGTTCAAGCTCTTTTAAAAACTGTTGAATTTCACAGCGAATCAAGTACTCCTGGCTCTGAGGAATGGCCTCTAAAGCTTGGTAGACCTGCTCTACTTCGTAGATTCCTTTCGTAATTAAACCATTTCGTGGAAAATCGTTTACTAAGAGATTATAGAAATGATGCAAGAGATGATAAATTCGCTCTTTCGTCACTATTCTACCACCTTATCATACTCTTTCCCCTTTATTATATACTGATTTTCCCTTAATATTATGACAAGTTCCTTACATTATATTACCAATCTCTTACAATTTTACAAGAATTTCTCCCAGCCTCCTACATAGAAAAGGCCCAGACATTTCTGTCTCGGGCTTTATTTTCTTAAAGTTGCATTTGATTATAAGACTTGCTGAATGAATCCAGGATGTCTTTTGGAGCCTTGTCATAGTCAACAGAGGTTTCCAAATTTCCTTTTACAATCGTACGGTAAGTCGCTGCAGCATCCTCACAGGTCACTAAAGTGATCTCATTAACGCCTTCACGATCTTGAATGACATCTACACGATCTGGAGTCACTGTCTCAACAGACGAGATGACATAAGTATAGATTTTTTCTTTGTCCGTGATGTAGATCTTCATTCCCGCCTTGGCTTTCTCTAATGGTGAGAATAACATGGCATTTGCTCCAGTTAGGCCAAATACATGGTGGCTAGCAAGAGAATAATTGCCTTGCCCCATGACTTGGTTTTCCTTCATGGTCCCTGCTCCGTAGTAGAGGGCTACATTTTCAAGCCCCTTAAAGATCGGAAGGTTCATGTTTAATTCAGGAATCGAAATCCCCCCAATTACTGGTAGCTTTTGAGCTTGCCATTGGGCATTGATGACGGCTTCCGTCGAGAGTGACTGGACATGTTGGAAATCAAAGCTCGTCTTCACTTCTTTATTCTTATCAATGGTTTTTTTATCGACCTTGCTAACCTGGTATTGGTTGGTATGCCAAACCATAATCATGTTTCGGATCGGAGCATTGAAAATCAAGAGAAGCGAGAGAATAATCAAAAGTGTTGCAACGATATTGATAAGAGTATTGCGTAAACTCTTTTTCTTTTTTCTTTTGCGTGACATGCTGTCCCCTTATCTATTCGTTTTCTTCCACTACTTCTTCATCTTTTTCATCGGGCTGGACTGTTGTAAAGGTCACAATTTTCGCATCCTGATCCAGTCTCATGACTTTCACACCCTGAGTTGAACGACCCGTTTGAGAGATATTTTCAACACTTGTACGGATCATGACTCCGGTATCGGTAATGATCATCAGATCTTCATCCCCTTTAACGGTTAAAAGACCAGCTAAGGGACCATTTTTCTCTGTGATATTGGCTGTCTTGATTCCTTTACCGCCACGGCCTTTGGTTGGGTATTCGCTAGCCATTGTCCGCTTACCATACCCTTTTTCAGTGATGATCAATACTTCATCTTGATCCGTAACGACGCTAGCCCCAACAACCTTGTCTCCTTCGCGGAGATTCACACCACGTACACCTGTGGCAGAGCGTCCCATATTCCGAACTACAGCCTCATTAAAGCGGACAGAATAACCATACTTGGTACCGATAATGACGTCAGCATTGCCATCTGTAAGGAAGACATTGATCAATTCATCCTCATCGCGCAGATTCAGAGCTTTGAGACCGTTCTGACGAATATTTGAAAATTCAGCTACATTGGTCCGCTTGACCAAACCTTGTCGCGTCGTAAAGAAGAGATAAGCTTTATCACTGCGGTCTTGCTCCACATTGATAATGGTTTGAATCGATTCACCTTCGTCCAATTTTAAGAGGTTGACGATTGGTAATCCTTTAGCTGTCCGGCCATATTCTGGAATCTCATAACCTTTCAGACGATAGACACGCCCTTTATTGGTAAAGAAGAGCAAATGATCATGGGTGCTCGTAGAGACCAGTTCACGGACAAAGTCATCATCTTTGACACCAGTTCCTTGGACCCCACGTCCACCACGTTTTTGAGCGGTAAATTCCGCTTGATCCAAACGTTTGATGTAGCCTTTGTTAGAAAGGGTGATCAAGACATCTGTTTCTTCAATCAAGTCCTCATCTTCAAGAGAAAGGACTTCTCCGATCATCAACTCAGTTCGGCGAGCATCGCCAAACTTGCGTTTGACTTCTTCCAATTCTTCCTTGATGATGGTCGCCACACGTTCTGGTTTCGCCAAAATATCAGCCAAATCAGCAATCAAGGCAACCAAATCATCGTATTCACTTTGGATCTTGTCTCGTTCCAAACCGGTCAAACGACGAAGACGCATGTCCAAAATGGCTTGGCTTTGACGTTCAGAGAGCTTGAATTTAGCCATCAATTCAGCTTGTGCTTCAGCGTCTGTCCGGCTATTGCGGATGATCCGGATCACTTCATCGATGTGATCCAAGGCAATGAGCAAACCTTCTAAGATATGGGCACGTGCTTCCGCTTTTTCTTTATCAAAGATGGTCCGTCGAGTCACCACTTCTTTCTGGTGCTCAATATAAGCCCCTAAAATTTGTCGAAGAGAAAGAATCTTTGGAACACCATTTTGGATCGCCAACATATTGAAACCAAAATTGGTTTGCATTTGTGTCATCTTAAAGAGGTTGTTCAAAATAACGTTAGCCGAAGCATCTCGGCGGACCTCAATCACAAAACGAACCCCTTCACGGTTTGATTCATCACGTACAGCTGTAATCCCTTCGATCCGTTTTTCTTGCACCAAGCGAACGATGTGCTCGTGCACCTTGGTTTTATTGACCATATAAGGGAACTCAGTGACAACAATCCGTTCACGGCCACTCTTGGTTACTTCAATCTCTGTACGAGAACGAAGAACAATTGAACCTTTCCCTGTTTCATAGGCCTTATGAATACCTGATTTCCCCATGACCAAGGCTCCGGTTGGAAAATCTGGACCAGGCAGCACTTCCATGAGTTCACGAGTGGTCACTTCAGGATTGTCCATCATCAGCTTCACTGCATCAATGGTTTCTCCCAAATTGTGTGGAGGAATATTGGTTGCCATCCCAACGGCAATCCCTGTAGCTCCATTCACAAGAAGGTTAGGGAAGCGTGCTGGTAGCACCATGGGCTCCCGCTCACTGGCATCATAGTTATCTGCAAAATCAACTGTATTCTTATTGATATCCCGCAACATCTCAAGTGCGATCTTGCTCATACGGGCTTCGGTATACCGTTGTGCAGCGGCCCCATCTCCGTCCATAGAACCAAAGTTCCCATGGCCGTCCACTAGCATATAGCGATAGCTCCACCATTGCGCCATCCGAACCATGGCTTCATAAATAGAGGAATCCCCGTGTGGGTGGTATTTACCCATAACATCCCCTGTGATACGGGCTGACTTCTTATGTGGTTTATCTGGCGTAACACCCAATTCATTCATACCATACAAAATACGACGGTGAACGGGTTTTAAACCATCCCGAACATCAGGGAGGGCACGAGCTACGATAACACTCATGGCATAATCGATAAAACTCGTCTTCATTTCTGATGTTAAATTCACATCAATTAGATTATTATCCTGCATTCAAAAAATGCCTCTCTTTACTTAATTCACCATACTATTATAACACATTTTAGCCTATTTTTCTTCTTAGGAACACAAACGTAAAAACGTTTACATCAAGGATTCATACTGTTTCAGATGACAAAGACTTTCAAAAGTGGTAGAATGAAGTCGTATGAGAATCTATCTCAAAAAAAAATGAAGGAGACGTTTAGACTCATGGATTTGACTAAACAACACAAAAAAGTTATCCTTGTCGGTGACGGTGCCGTAGGTTCATCTTATGCATTTGCACTTGTCAACCAAGGAATTGCACAAGAGCTTGGAATTATCGAAATTCCTCAATTGCACGAAAAAGCTGTCGGAGATGCGCTTGACCTTAGCCACGCCCTTGCCTTCACTTCACCTAAGAAGATCTATGCGGCTGAGTACGCTGACTGTGCGGATGCTGACCTTGTTGTAATTACTGCAGGTGCTCCTCAAAAACCAGGTGAAACTCGCCTTGATCTTGTTGGTAAAAACCTTGCCATTAACAAATCAATCGTAACACAAGTTATTGAATCAGGATTTAACGGTATCTTCCTTGTAGCTGCTAACCCAGTTGACGTTTTGACATACTCTACATGGAAATTCTCAGGATTCCCTAAAGAACGCGTTATCGGTTCTGGTACTTCTCTTGACTCAGCTCGTTTCCGTCAAGCTTTGGCTGAAAAATTGGATGTGGACGCTCGTTCAGTACACGCCTACATCATGGGTGAACACGGTGACTCAGAATTCGCTGTATGGTCACACGCTAACATCGCTGGTGTAAACCTTGAAGAATTCCTTAAAGACACTCAAAACGTTCAAGAAACTGAATTGATTGAATTGTTCGAAGGTGTTCGTGACGCTGCTTACACTATCATCAACAAAAAAGGTGCTACATACTACGGTATCGCTGTTGCCCTTGCTCGTATCACTAAAGCAATCCTTGATGATGAAAATGCAGTACTTCCACTTTCTGTATTCCAAGAAGGTCAATATGGTGTTAGCAACGTCTTTATCGGTCAACCTGCTATCGTAGGTGCACACGGTATTGTTCGTCCAGTGAACATCCCATTAAACGATGCGGAACAACAAAAAATGAAAGCTTCTGCTGATGAATTGCAAGCAATCATTGATGAAGCATGGAAAAACCCTGAATTCCAAGAAGCTTCTAAAAACTAAGAAAAAAACATCTCCTTATTAAAAAGGGGATGTTTTTTAGCTGCTTTATTTGGATTTGTCAGCAAGGATTTCAAGCAAATAAGGCACAACGAGATTGCTCTCTATGTCTTTCAAAGAAGAAATCCATTTAAAGTCTGTATGCTCTTCTGGATCTAATATAAAATCACGCTCTTCCAAAATCTCGCCAGCATAAACTAGGCGTGTAAAGACAGTATCTTTGCTGGCATCAAATTGACTATCTTCGTGGATAATCTTATTAATCCGAAGCTTTTGATTAACCTCCTCCATAGCCTCACGTAGAGCAGCCTCTCTGGGCAATTCATTCTCTTCTACACTTCCACCTGGAATATCCCAATAAGATGGATAGACATTAGGGAGACCACGCTTTATTTTCGAGCGTTTGATAAGCAGATACTTCCCGTCTTTCTCAATCAAGGTATGGGCGATTAATTTTACTGTCATTGCATGTTTCTCCAAGAAAGAGCAAAAAAGACTCCGAGGAGCCTCGTTATGAATCATCCACCCTGAGGGAATCGAACCCCCATCTCAAGAACCGGAATCTTACGTGATATCCATTACACTAAGGGTGGCAACTGTTATAGTATATCAAATTCTCGAGAATTTTACAAGTAAAAAAAGCTTACCGAGAGGTAAGCTTTTTGAATATTACAATTCGATATCGCCAAACAAGTCAGCCATTGAGAATCCAGTTTGAGTTTCTGGAAGATCAAAGTCGCGTTTTTCTTGTTTTGGACGACGTGGGCGAGATTGACGTTTTTCTTGTTTTTCGCCTTCTTCTTGAGCTGGACGTTCTTCAAGGGCTTTGATAGAAAGTGATACACGTTCATCTGCAGCATTTACTTCAAGAACTTTAACAGTTACTTCTTGTCCAACTTTAAGAACATCTTTTGGATTTTCAACACGTTTGTGTGAAATTTGTGAGATGTGTACAAGTCCGTCGATACCTGGCAATACTTCAACGAATGCACCGAAGTCAGTCAAACGTTTAACAGTTCCTTCGATAACATCACCAGCAGCCAATTTTTGTTCTACGCCATCCCAAGGTCCAGGTGTTGTAGCTTTCAATGAAAGTGATACACGACCTTCTTCTTCGTTCAAGTCAAGAACTTTCACTTGGATTTCTTCACCAACAGTTACTACTGATTTAGGTGATACGTTGCGTTCGTGTGACAATTCTGTCAAGTGAACCAATCCATCAACACCACCAAGGTCGATGAAAGCACCGAAGCTTGTGATACGTGCAACTTTACCAGTTACGATATCACCAACGTTCAATTTACCAAATACTTCTGCGCGTGCTGCAGCTGATTCAGCTTCAACAACTTCACGACGAGAAAGGATGAAGCGGTTTTCTTTCGGATCTACTTCTTTGATTTTAGCATCAAATTCTTGACCTACGAAACGTTCAGTGTTACGTACAAAACGAGTATCAAGCATTGAAGCTGGAATAAATCCACGAAGTCCTTCAAATTCTACTGAAAGTCCGCCCTTAACAGCGCGAGTTCCTTTAACAGTAACAACTTCTTCTTCACGTCCGACCAATTTGTCCCATGCTTTGCGAGCTTCCAAACGTTTTTTAGATACAAGGTAAGTTACTGTATCAGTATCTTTCCCAACTACTTGACGAAGAACAAGCAATTCAAGTGTTTCACCTGGTTTTACCAAGTCGTTGATGTCCGCATCACGATCGTTTGTCAATTCGCGAAGAGTCAAGACACCTTCGACACCAGTTCCAGAGATTGCAACGTTAGCTTGGTTCGCGTCAACTGTCAATACTTCAGCAGTAACAACGTCACCTGGTTCAACTTGGCTAACACTGTTTAGCAAATCTTCAAATTCATTCATCTAAAAAATCCTCCAACAATCAAGTTTTCTAAAACTTGACATACTTATAATTATTTTTCCTAAGCAAGCACTCGCAATGAGATCAACTACAATCTTTAACGACTCATCCTATAAAGAAATAAAATACCTGGATAGATATTTTATCACTTATCTGATATTACCTAAGAACTGGGGTAGCTGGATTCGAACCAACGCATGAGGGAGTCAAAGTCCCTTGCCTTACCGCTTGGCTATACCCCAAAAAGAGCGCTGACATCAGTCACTTTATCATCGTCACAATGAACGCTAATGGAGAGAGAGGGATTCGAACCCCCGAACCCGAAGGAGCGGATTTACAGTCCGCCGCGTTTAGCCTCTTCGCTATCTCTCCATATAAATCAACAGGATCTATTATACCATTGATTTACTATGATTGCAAGCCCTTATTTATTCAAATTATAATTTTCTATTAAAATTTCAACGGCTTTTTCAAGTTTTTTGTAAAGAGAATCCACATTTCCATTTTTGATAATGGCAAATTGACCAGACATGTCTGCAATTTCACCAATCGTTTTCTTTCCAATGGACAAAGTGAATCCATCAAAAGTGTCTTTCCCGACGGTTACTTTACTATCAACGATTTGAATCTCAATTTTCTTATCTTTTTTACTCATTTCAACCCTCTTTTCACTTTTTCTATTTTACAAAAATTCTCTTGATGACGCAAGAGAAAAGGGAGTGGGTCAGAAAGAATTTAGTTAGAAATTCCTTCTTTATCCCACCCCCGCAAGAGTCATTCGTCACCCTTCTATTCCTAAAAGCGAATGAAGAGAAACATTAGCTACTGCGTCTTTTCGTTAAGACTTGTTCTCATTGAAGCCTGGACACTTTGATCTCAGATGCTTTCGGTTTAATCGACTTTGACAATCCATCCTTCTGGTGCTTCGACATCGCCAAATTGGATACCGGTCAACTCGTCATAGAGTTTCCGTGTGACAGGTCCTACTTCTGTTTCAGAATAGAAAACATGGAAGTCATCCCCGTGTTGAACACCTCCGATTGGAGAGATGACAGCTGCGGTACCACAAGCTCCTGCTTCTACAAAGCGATCCAAGTCATTGATAAAGACATCCCCTTCAATTGGTGTCATACCAAGACGGTGTTCTGCCAAGTAAAGCAAAGAATACTTGGTAATCGATGGCAAGATAGAAGGACTCAATGGCGTCACAAATTCGTTATTAGCAGTGATTCCAAAGAAGTTTGCAGAACCAACTTCTTCAATCTTGGTGTGCGTCGCTGGATCGAGATAAATCACGTCAGAGAAGTTACGATCATGCGCAATCTTACCTGGCAACATACTAGCTGCGTAGTTCCCACCAACTTTTGCAGCCCCAGTACCATGTGGTGCAGCACGGTCATACTCATCTTGAATCAAGAAGTTCGTTGGAACCAAACCACCTTTAAAGTAGTTACCGACAGGCATGGCAAAGATAGTAAAGATATACTCATCTGCTGGTTTTACGCCAATAATATCTCCAATACCGATCAAAAGAGGACGAAGGTAAAGGGTAGCTCCTGTACCATACGGTGGAACATACTCTTCATTTGCTTTTACAACTGCCTTACAAGCATCCACAAACATATCCGTTGGAACTTGAGGCATCAACAAACGATCTGCTGTGCGTTGCAAACGTTTAGCATTTTGATCTGGACGGAACAATTGGATACTTCCGTCTTTTGTACGGTAGGCTTTCAACCCTTCAAAGGCTTGCTGACCGTAATGCAAACTTGGAGAAGATTCGGACAAATGCAAAGTCGCATCTTCTGTCAATTCCCCTTTTTCCCAAGCTCCATTGCGATAATGTGCCAAATAGCGATAAGGTAATTTCATATATGAAAAGCCAAGGTTTTCCCAATCAAGTGATACTGTCATGATAGTGCTCCTTTTAATTTTTTCTATTCCTTGTCGATCTGATGCAGGTCGATTCAGTTTCTCAATCTATGTACACTATTGTACACCATTTCATGAGAATTTCAAGCGAAATTTTCAATTTTCAGAAAATTTATTTTCAAAGAAAGTCAGTCCTAGAATGGACCGACGCTTTCTCTTATTTGATAGTAGCTGAAAAAACTTCTTGATCCGAAATGGTATCGTTGACAAAGGATCCATTGCTTGTTCTTTCAGAAATGCTTAATTGTGTCAAATCAACTTCTGTCACCTGACCTGTTGTGGAAGTGATCTGAAGGATTTGATCTTGTTCTGCCACTTCTTCTTGGCTCGTAAAGAGATCAAAATCTCCCTGGTCCGTGAAAACTGGACCTGCCTTGAAGACGCGGTGTGGTTTATTTTTCAACTCACGCAAGACCTGTAGTCCCCGTTTGGCCCGACTGGTCACAGGAATATCGTCTTGTAACATCCGTTTGAGACTGCCTCGTTGAGTCAGAATGTACATGCTTGGAGTCGTTGACTTAAAGGCGGCAGCAACTTGATCTCCGTCTTTGAGGTTAATGGCTTTGACCCCTGCTGCTTTGGCTCCTACGACAGGGACCTCCTCAATATTGAAGCGCAACCCATACCCATTTTTGGTAATAATCATGATGTCTTCAAGGACAACTGGCGCAACTGCTACGATACGGTCGTCTTGGTCTTTTAGCTTAGCATACTTAGTCGATTTAGAACGATAAGTCCGCCATGGGCTCAATTCCTTGCGTTCAAAGCGCTTGATTTGTCCTTGTTGAGTTGCCGCAAAGTAGGTTACTCCCTCAAACTGATCCACAATCTCCGCAAAGAGAATTTCTTCCTCTTGCTCGAAATTGGTCAAGGTCTGACTGAGGTGCTCTCCGATATCCTTCCACTTGGTATCTGTCAATTCGTGGATTGGTCGATAAATGGCATTCCCCAAGTTGGTAAAGAGTAAAAGATGCTGAGTGGTCTTAGCAGGCTCTACAAAAATCAACTCGTCATCGTCTCGCTTACCGACTTCTTCCAGTGTTGAGGCATTGAAAGAACGAGGCGAGGTCCGTTTGATATATCCAGCACGGGTTACGCTGACGAAGGTTTCCTCTTCAACAATGAGACTGGCTGTATCAATCTCGATCGTTTTAGCAGTGTCTTGCAACTCACTGCGACGCGGATTACCAAAGAGCTTCTTGACTTCACGCAACTCTTTCTTCATAAGATTAAACATGGTCCGTTCATCCCCAATGATGGCTGCCAAGGTCGCGATTTGCTCCTTGAGACTGGCATGCTCTTCTTCCAAGGTCACGATATCGGTATTGGTCAAACGATACAATTGCAAAGTGACAATAGCTTCTGCTTGTTCTTCCGTGAAATCGTAGCTGACCTTGAGGTTTTCTTTAGCATCTGCCTTATTATCAGAAGCACGGATCAAGGCAATCACTTCATCGAGGATAGAAATGACGCGGATCAAGCCCTCTACGATATGGAGGCGTCGTTCGGCTTTTTCCTTGTCAAAGCGCGAGCGAGCGACAATGATATCCCGACGGTGAGCAATGTAGCTAGACAGGATTGGCACAATCCCCACTTGACGGGGGGTATAGTTGTCAATTGCCACCATATTGAAGTTGTAGTTGACCTGCAAGTCTGTATACTTGAACAAGTAGTTCAAGATCAAATCTGCATTGGCATCTTTCTTCAACTCAATGGCAATGCGAAGCCCATCTCGGTCAGACTCATCTCGAACCTCAGCGATACCGGCAACCTTGTTGTTGACACGAACATCATCGATCTTCTTGACCAAGACAGCCTTGTTGATCTCATAAGGGATCTCGGTAACAACGATTTGCTGCTTACCACCTTTGAGCTGCTCGATCTCTGTCTTAGAGCGGACAACCACCCGACCCTTACCAGTTTCATAGGCTTTCTTAATCTCATCCCGGCCTTGGATAATGGCACCCGTTGGGAAATCAGGTCCAGGTAAAAACTCCATGAGCTTGTCTACCTTGGCAGATGGATGGTCGATCATGTAGACCACGACATCGATGACTTCAGCAAGGTTGTGTGGCGGAATATCTGTCGCGTAACCAGCTGAAATCCCTGTAGCTCCATTGACCAAGAGGTTTGGAAAGGCTGCCGGCAAAACAGTTGGCTCTTTTTCTGTATCGTCAAAGTTCCAGGCAAATGGTACTGTGTTCTTTTCGATATCTTGCAAAAGATAACCCGCAATTTCAGACAAGCGTGCTTCGGTATAACGCATGGCTGCCGGTGGATCACCGTCCATGGAACCATTGTTTCCGTGCATTTCGACTAGAATCTCACGATTTTTCCAGTCCTGAGACATGCGGACCATGGCATCATAGATAGAACTGTCCCCGTGAGGGTGGAAATTCCCCATGATATTTCCGACAGACTTGGCAGACTTGCGGTAGCCTTTGTCATGGGTATTGCCATCCTTATTCATAGAATAAAGGATCCGCCGTTGTACAGGTTTCAAGCCATCCCGAATATCAGGAAGAGCCCGCTCTTGAATAATGTATTTGGAGTAGCGACCAAAGCGCTCCCCCATGATGTCCTCCAGGGACATATTTTGGATATTACTCATATAAGATACAAAGGGACGTTTCGGCTCGCCGAAAATTTCTGTAGAAAAATAGGAAATCGATGCAGGGTTCCATGAACCCAAAGCGATTTATCTTTTTCCCTAAGAAATTAGTCCCGTGTTCAGTTACTGAAAGTAACCAAACGATCCTTTCTGTAGTTTTTAATACGTGGTTAAATGATTGAATCAAGAGTTTCACACAGTATTTAGGGCGTGTTCAACTCCTTTCAAAGAATGTAGAGTAGTCTTTTGTAGAAAGAGGATTCCGTTACATTCTGTAACAAAACCATCTTTCTGTAGTATAAAATAGATTCATTAATGATTCGAAAGTTTCTCTTTAGCATAAGAAATCATTTTCTCTGCTACTTCCTTATCGTAAGTAACCCCTATCTTTTGGGCCAATTCTTGCGCTTCACCATCGAATAACTTCATGGTAGCGAATAAGGACTGACCAACCTTCTCTATACTAGATAGATCAAGAAGTGCTGAGAACACCTTTTCCTTCTCAGCAGGCAAATAGTGAAAGAGGTACTTGTAGTTCTTTCCGATGTCAACTATTCCCTTATCACTTGCCACCTGCCAAGCTAAGACCTTGAGGAGTTCTTGCTGACAAATGCCATAGAGGTGATCGGTCGCATAAATAAGCTGATTTCT
>JAWGXY010000039.1:0-15886 GCA_032572035.1 Streptococcus parasanguinis | reverse complement strand
AGTTTCAATTCTGGTTTGTCAACAGTCGGAGGAGTTGGTGGAATTGAAGTGAATGGTTTGTTGACCACTGTTCCTTTGTCTACGACGAGGTTAGTCGCAGCTTTCAACTCGCTAGCAGAAACTTTAATCACATCTGCTGATAGTTGATAACCTTCTGGAGCAGTAAGTTCTTTTACCACATAATCTTTTGCTTCAAATCCTGTAAAAGTTACAAGACCATTTGCATCAGAAGTTGCAGTCGCTTGACCTTCACCATAAGGATTTGCTACAGGAGTAGTACCATTGGATTCAAATAGACCAAATACAGCACCTGCAAGAGCATTTCCGTCAGCGTTAGCTTTGTGCAATTGAATGTTGTACAGTTTCAATTCAGGTTTGTCAACAGTCGGTGGAGTTGGTGGAATTGAAGTTGTTACCAATTTGTTAGTGAAGGATTTCTTATCACCATATGCCACAGAAGCTTTGAGTGTATTGCTTGCATCATCTTTTGTGACAGTTACAGTAGCATCAATACTTCCTTCATCGTAGGTCATTCCTTTTGCTTTGCTTTCAGGAATAACTTCTTTAATCGTGTAGTGGAAGGTTTTTCCTGCGTCCTCTGATGAATATGAAATGTCATCAAAGGTTACCGTACCATCTGCAGCATTTTGTTTTGTTTGAAGAACTTTTCCGGTTTCATCCAACAATTGGAAATTGAATTCACCATTCTTCAATTCAGCACCTTCTAAAATCTTGCTAGCTGAAATTTTAGCTTTTGCTGGTTGAGGAGCCGTATAAGTGTTGTTAAATGTTTTATTCTCTGGATAGACAAGATCAGCTTTTAGAGCTTGCCCGTCTTGTGTAACCTTCACGGTCACTTGTTTTTCAGTTGTATCATAGGTGATACCTGGTGTATTTCCAACAACTTCTTTTACAGTGTAAGTATGTTCTCCTGCTTCCTTATAAGAAATCGGATCAAATGTGACCTTACCGTTTTTATTGGTAACAGTTTGAAGCTTAGTTGCACCCTCGTACAATTCAAAGCTAAACTCACCGTCTTTTAGATCACGACCGGTAAGAGCTTTATCAAGTTCGATGGTAGCTTTTGTTTCTTTTGGCTTCGCTTTTGGATTGACGATCGTCTTCGTAACCTTATGGTCCTTACCAAAATCTTCAGCATTTACGACGGTTTCAGCATTTTCGATCGTATAACCGGCAGGGGCTTCGGTTTCTGTTAAGATGTATTTATCTTTTAAAAGACCATTGACTGTGATATTACCTTTTTCATCTGTTACATATTCCCCAATGACTTGGTTGTTGGCTTGACGTACCACTTTGAATTTTGCTCCAGCAAGTGGTTGATTCGCGTCGCCCACTTTATGGATGTTAATGGTAAAGACATAACCAACACCAGAACCACCTGCAATTTGAACGGCAGCTTTATTTACTGCTTCTTTAGTATCGATGTTCTTACCTTTTAAAGTAGCCTGGTTATTTAAGATTTCCCCATCGACTGGTGAGTAATTTAAATGAACATCATACGTAATACGGTATTGATCCGTCTCACTAATATCTCCAAGATTCACAACAAATGATTGACCATTTTCACCAACAGTTACAGGATGTTCATTGGTTACATCCTTAGTATTATTAAATTGCCATCCACCATCGACATAAGACATCTCACCTTTTGTCACACGAAAACTATCTTTAACATAAGAAGCATTGGTAAATTGCAATGTGTCTTCTACTGTAACCTCTTTAATATTTTGCTTTAGTTGGTTCACAGAAATGGTATAGGAAATAGTCTTAGGGTCATCTTTGTGAACCCAACTTGTTTTCTTTAAAAGGTTTGGATCACCATCACCAACCCCTTTAAAGGTAACTTTACCTGCAATAATTGTTTTGTTGTTAACCGTCACTTCAACCGGAATTTCTCCTTGTTGAGGGTGCTTTTTGAAGTCGATACGGGCATAGAAGAAGAACGATCCATTTGTATCGGAATGTTTTTCAACATAGTCTGTATACGTTAATGTTAATTTTTTATTTTCAGCATCAACAGTAGCATGAGCGATAATTTCATTTGTGTTAATATCGCGAATTTCAAAACTATCGGATGTGATAATTAATGCATCTGGTACGGTAACTGTAGTTTGGTCACCTGCTTTAACATTTTTACCTGCTAAATTATATGTTGCATTAATACGGAACGTTGCCCATTGTCCTAATTCCCAATCAAGGTTGCCACCTTCATTATTGGTAACTTTGATATTTTTGATTGTATCGACCAATTTTCCGCTTACTGTCACTCCAGGAGTTTCTGCTGAAGTGCGATTCAGACCTAAAGCGAAAAGCATGGCCACTAAACAAAGGACAAATGAGAAAATTTTGATATTCCTATTCTTCATCTTATCTTCCCTTTTCATAAAAAAATTAGTGCCTAATCATCAATACCTGATTACTTTTAACGATATGGACCTTTCAAATCCTATCTGTTGGTAATTAGAATTGAGTGCTGAGACACGACCTCCATTAAATAATTTTATAGGGTAAAATATTTTACTTTTAAAATTATTCCCTACACAGGGAATTATAGCAAAAATAATAATTGGCTTCAAGCTAAAATCGGTGAAATTAGGTGTTTTTAAGCTGTTTCATTAACTTTCACTTTCTTTTAGAAAACAACCATGAAAGTATCATATAATTTACAAATAATGAAGGTGAAAAAGGAGGTTTTTACTCAAAAAATACGAATAGTAGTATAGGGGAGACGCTAGGGCAAAGTGATGGTATAATAGAAGAGATGGAAACTATTTAGATAAAAGAGGAATTATGATGACAAAAATTCGCGGATTTGAGCTTGTATCAAGCTATACCAATCAGGACTTACTGCCAAAACGGGAAACGGCCCACGCGGCTGGTTACGACTTAAAGGTGGCAGAGCGCACGGTGATTGCTCCAGGGGAAATCGTCCTCGTGCCAACTGGGGTCAAGGCCTATATGCAAGCGGGTGAAGTGCTTTATCTTTACGATCGCTCGTCCAACCCTCGCAAAAAAGGCCTGGTCTTGATCAACTCTGTGGGGGTCATTGATGGAGACTACTATGGCAATCCAGGAAATGAAGGCCATATCTTTGCTCAGATGAAAAATATTACCGACCAGGAAGTTGTTCTTGAAGTTGGAGAACGTGTGGTTCAGGCTGTCTTTGCACCATTCTTGATTGCCGATGGAGATGAAGCAGACGGCGTGCGTACTGGTGGATTTGGTTCGACAGGGAAATAGAGGAATAAAATGGCAGACTATTTATTAGTTGTAGACATGCAGTCAGATTATGTTGCTGTAGGAAAAGCATATCATGAAGAACTGACTGCAGCTGTAAATGACAAAATTGCTACCTATCCTAGCGAACGAGTTATCTATATTCTCAATCGTTTTTTCTGGGAGAGAAAAGATAGAAAGAAGAAATTTGCGACCGGCTTGCTGCTTGTATCTTCTCGTATTTTTGAAAAGCGTCGGGCTTCTTGCTTTACTAATCCAGATTTAAAAGATTTTTTAGAGGAAAACGGTGCTAAAAGTATAGAGTTTATAGGGGTAGATGGCAATGGCTGTGTTAAGGCTTCCGTTTTGGCAGCTACCAAGGAGAATTATCAGGTTTCTGTCGATTTGTCTGCTGTCGGAGTTGCCAACCAGAAGAAATTCTCTAAAACACTGAAGCAGTGGCAAGATTGCGGAATCAAGATTGGATAGTTTTATGGGGATCTTAATATGAAAATTATTTTTATCCGTCACGGGGAGCCAAATTACCGTGAGTTAGAGGAGCGTTCCTATACTGGATTCGGGATAGATTTGGCACCCTTATCTGAGAAAGGAAGACAACAAGCTCAGGAACTTTGCAAAAATCCTTTATTTGGCTCAGCTGATATCCTGGTGTCTTCTGCAGTGACGCGAGCTTTAGAAACGGCTTTTTATGTATCCTGTGCTACTGGCCTTCCTTTGAGGGTAGAGCCATTATTGCATGAATGGCAGGTTTATGAAACAGGTATAGAGAACTTTGAAACAGCTAGATGTCTGTTTTTAGAAAACAAGGGGGAGTTGCTCCCAAATTCTCCTGTTCAATATGAGACAGCTGTAGAGATGAAGTCTCGTTTTCTAGAATGCATGGCTAAGTATCGGGGACATCAAACTGTGGTAGTTGTAGCCCATCGCATGCTTATGCGCCAGTTTGTGCCAAATGAGAAGATTGATTTTTGCCAAGTGATTGAGTGTGAGATAGAGATTTAGAAAGAGGTTTATCATCGCTAAGAAAAAAACGACATTTATTTGTCAAAATTGTGCCTACAATTCCCCCAAGTATTTAGGGCGCTGTCCAAACTGTGGGTCTTGGTCTTCTTTTGTCGAGGAGGTTGAGGTTGCAGAGGTCAAGAATGCACGGGTGTCCTTGACGGGTGAAAAGACCAAACCTATGAAATTAGCGGACGTGACCTCTATCAATGTTCACCGGACCAAGACGGAGATGGAGGAGTTTAACCGCGTCCTTGGAGGCGGAGTGGTACCAGGAAGTCTCGTCCTCATCGGTGGGGATCCTGGGATTGGGAAATCGACCCTTCTCCTTCAAGTGTCGACCCAGCTATCTCAAGTGGGAACGGTTCTCTATGTTAGTGGAGAGGAATCAGCCCAGCAGATCAAACTTCGAGCAGAGCGCTTGGGGGATATCGACAGTGAGTTTTATCTCTATGCCGAGACCAATATGCAGAGTGTGCGAGCAGAAGTAGAGCGCATCCAACCTGACTTTCTGATCATTGACTCCATTCAGACGATTATGTCTCCTGAAATTTCAGGGGTGCAGGGATCAGTTTCTCAGGTACGAGAGGTGACAGCTGAGCTTATGCAGCTGGCCAAGACCAATAACATCGCCATCTTTATCGTCGGCCATGTAACTAAGGAAGGAACCTTGGCAGGACCTCGGATGCTGGAACACATGGTGGATACGGTGCTCTACTTTGAGGGGGAACGCCATCATACCTTCCGGATCCTGAGAGCGGTCAAAAACCGTTTTGGCTCGACCAATGAGATCGGGATCTTCGAGATGCAATCAGGTGGACTGGTTGAGGTCCTCAATCCGAGTCAGGTCTTTCTGGAAGAACGCTTGGATGGGGCAACTGGATCGTCCATCGTGGTCACCATGGAAGGGACGCGTCCGATTTTGGCGGAGGTGCAGGCCTTGGTGACACCGACCATGTTTGGTAACGCCAAGCGGACGACAACGGGACTTGATTTCAATCGGGCTAGTCTTATCATGGCGGTGTTAGAAAAACGAGCGGGTTTGCTCCTTCAAAATCAGGATGCCTACCTCAAGTCAGCTGGTGGCGTCAAATTGGATGAGCCAGCTATCGACCTAGCCGTAGCCGTAGCCATTGCCTCCAGCTACAAGGACAAGCCAACCAACCCGCAAGAGTGTTTCGTTGGAGAGTTGGGCTTGACCGGAGAAGTCCGCCGAGTCAATCGGATCGAACAACGGATCAATGAAGCTGCTAAGCTCGGTTTTACCAAGATTTATGTACCTAAAAATTCTCTGATAGGGATCACGACACCATCAGGTATCCAAGTGGTCGGTGTGAGTACACTAGCTGAAGTCTTGAAGAAAGTATTTTAATAGAAGAAAAGAGGCTGGGACGAAAGTCCTAGCCTCTCAATTGTTTTTGGATTGTCGAACAAGACGCAGTGGTTGAGTGGGCTCTACTACGCTGATTTCATCAGCTTTTACAGCCCTGCTCAACTGTGCGGAGGTGGGACGACGAAATCGAATTCTAACGAATTACCGATTTCTGTCCCACTCTCTTTTTTCAGATGTGACAGATGACGGGAGATCCTCTCTGACAGAAATAGTGAGATGTGGTAAAATAATAGATGATTTGAATTTCAAAGGAACAAAGGAGAGACCATGTCTTATTTTGATAATTTTTTAACAGCTAACCAAGCTTATGTGGCGCTACATGGAGACCTCCGTCTTCCGATTAAGCCCAAAACACAAGTAGCCATTGTGACCTGTATGGATTCCCGCCTTCACGTGGCACCAGCACTGGGTCTGGCTCTTGGAGATGCCCATATTTTGCGGAATGCTGGAGGGCGCGTGACTGATGATATGATTCGCTCCTTGGTCATTTCCCAGCAGCAGATGGGTACCCGTGAAATTGTGGTTTTGCACCATACAGACTGTGGTGCTCAGACCTTTGAAAACGAAGCTTTCCGGCAGCATCTCAAGAAAGAACTGGGTGTGGATGTAGGAGATCGCGATTTCCTTCCTTTTCAAGATATTGAGGAGAGTGTCCGTGAAGATATGGAGCTTTTAAAGGCTTCTCCTTTGATTCCAGAGGATGTCGTTATTTCGGGGGCTGTGTATGATGTGGACACCGGATTGATCTCAGAAGTGAAATAATTACATAGAAGAGTATAGGAAGACAGAACGATCTTTGTTTTCCTGTATTCTTTTTTGGTGTAAAAAAAGTGAACCGAATAGGAAAAAATGTGACAATTTAGCACAAATTATTAAAAAATATGTGGTATAATATGACATTTTAACAAGAATATTACAATTAAATTTCAACAGATTGACTGCAGATGTCAATGATGTTACAATTTTATTTGTATCATGGAATCATGAAATATGAAAAAGGAGATCCTATAAATGAAGGATGTATTTAATAAGCGTCAACGCTTTTCATTGCGAAAATATAGCGTTGGGGTTTGTTCAGTTCTTTTAGGAACGGCACTCTTTGCTGCAGGAGCTCAATCTGCGTCAGCGGATGAAGCAACAGCACCTTCTGAATCTGCGGGAACAGCAACTTCAGAAGCAGCACAACCTGCTCCAACAGAGTCAAGTCAAGCAGAAGCACCAACTGCTTCCCCAGTCTATGCTGAGGGAGCACAAGCACCGAAAGTAGACCTTTCTAATTCTGCTGTAACTTCGGAAGCATCAGCTTCAGCAACTGAAAAATCTGAAGTAGCTGATAAAGCAGCTGCTACAGAAAGCAAGGAAGCAAAAGCTGAGACTAAAAAAGAAGAAAAAGCTGAAACTAAAAAATCTGAAGAAGCTTCAAAACCACTAAACGTTGGTTCATTGCCAGAAATCGCTCTACCAACAGCGAAAAAGGCAGAAACCAGCTCTAAACCAGCTTCTACAACAGCGGCTACCACTGCTCAACCTACTGCAACTCGTGCTGCAGCAGGTGAAAGCTCAGAGAGAGCAGCTGCAAGAGAAGAAGCAACTACACCAGCAGAAACAACTACTTTTTCAGCTACTGTAAGTTCAGCAGCTCCAATCACTGGTACAGAAGCAACTGCGCAAGCAGAAAGTGCAACAAGTACAAATGCTGCTGCGGCTGTAGCAACTGCTAATGAAGAACGTACAAATGCAGGAGCTTTAGCAGTAAGTAGCCGTCGTCGCGGTAAACGTGCTTTGATAGACCACAATGTGACACCGGTTGATGTTACAACGAAAATAGCTGATAATGTTGAAGCTAACCCTGACATGACAGACCCTAACGGTGCCTCTGTACATTCTCAAACAATTCCAGCTGGTTACCAAGCTAAAGAAGGTGACGTCTATACTTATGGTATCTGGAATCTTACAAAATACAATGAGCGTTACAACACAAACTACTATGCACGTGCGTATAAAAGCTTTGATGCTTCAACAGATACCACAGTTGAATTGATTGATAAGAATACTGGTAATATTGTTGAAACACACACAATTACTGCAACTAGTGGTATTCAAAAATTCACTACAACAGGTCAGAAATCTAATAAAGAGTTGACATTACAAGTGGATTACCAAGCAGGTGCTGGTCAAGGACCTGGTAAGACAGACCAACCATTCATTCAAATGGGATTTGAAGTTGGATCAGAGATTCAAGCTTTAGTAGCTGCTGGTCATAACCTGACTCCAGCTGAACAAGCTCGTTTTGATGCTGTTTATGCAGCACGTAACTCAAACGATATTATCAATGTGGTTGAACCTGCCTACAATGGTCGTCAAGTTACGGATACAAACTTTAAGATTCCTACCAATGTTGAAAAGACTACTTACTATAAACTTGTTGACAAGGCAAACTCTACCTATAAAGCAACTGGTAAGTCTGTTACAACTCAGGACTATAAAGAAAATGGAAGTGAAACTGAGTTAGCCAAATATACTCTGAAAGCGATGGAAGGTCAAAACTTCACAGCTTCTGGAGAACGTCAATTTACAAAGACTGAAAAAATCACGGATAAAATTACTAGAGAAACAGCTTATACCCTATATCAAACAGCTGATCCAGATACAACTTCTGGTTATGTAAGCCGTCCTTACACCGTTGGTACCAAATTCATGGATGCTGAGCGTGCAGGAATTAAGCGTATCAAAGAAATTGTAGGTGAAGATGGATCTGTAGTGGTTCGTGTTTATCTTCTAGATCCAAAACAACAAAGCAAACGTTCAGATGGCACCTTGAGTACAGACGGCTATATGTTGCTAGCAGAAACAGCACCAATTAAGCCGGGCGAAGCAAATACTAAAGAACTAGTTGTTAAAAAATCTCCCCTCACAACGATTGCTCATACAGTAACTGATCCAAAAACAGGAGCACAAACGAACTATCCAAATGGTAAAGAAGTTCCATTCGACTTCCAAAAAGCTGCTGGATATACACCGTATAAGACAGTCTTTGTTCCTTTCTTGGGAGACAATATCGGTCACCTTTCACCAAATTCACAATTGGAACGTGGAGTAGGAGGTATCGGTACCAACGTTGACTTGCTCAACTCCTTGACACCATACAGTCAACCAATCTACTACTATGACAAGACAGAAACTATCAAGGTAAAACCTGAGGTTGAAAAACAACTGGAAGGTCGTGTGCTAGTTGATGGTGAATTTAACTTCAAGATTAAAGAAGTGAGCAAAAATAAATCACTTCCTTCATATGAACAAGAAGTCACAAATAAAGATGGTAAAGCATCCTTCCCAGAATTATCATTCAAAGAAGAAGGTACTTATACCTACACTATCACTGAATTAAAAGGTTCTGACAAGGATGTCGACTACGATGCCATGGAAGTAACCATGACTGTAAAGGTTACGAAAAATGCTGCGGGTGATTTAGAAGCTTCAGTTAAATACAGTGGTACTGGTGGATTTGCTTCAAGCGCTGATGATAAAGTCTTCAACAACTATGTTGTAGCTCCAGTTAAAACTAAATTTGACTTCAGCAAGGCTCTTGCAGGTCGTGAGTTGAAAGCTGGTGAATTCAACTTTGTATTGAAAGATTCAACTGGTAAGACTCTTCAAACAAAGACAAACACTAAAGAAGGTGTTGTAGCCTTTGATGACTTGACCTTTGACAATACTCAAGTTGGTACGCACAAATACACTGTAGAAGAAGTTATTCCAGAAAATAAAGAAGCTGGTATGACTTACGATACAATGAAGGCTGAAGTGACCATCACTGTTACTAAGCAAGGTCACGTTCTTAAAGCAACGAACACTCTTCCATCAGATACAGAGTTCAACAATACCTTCACACCTGTTGCTACACAAGCTCAATTCAAGTTCACTAAGAAATTGGAAGGGAAAGAGCTCACGAAGGATGCCTTCACATTTGAATTGCTTGAAAATGGCAATGTGATCCAAACTAAACAAAATGCAGCGGATGGAACCATCCAATTCGATGCAATCTCGTACGCTGCTGCAGGTACACATACTTACACTGTACGTGAAAAAGCTGGCACAGATACGAATATCGATTATGATCCAATGAACGCTGTTGTGACTGTTAACGTCACAAAAAACGCTCAAACTGGTCTTTTGAACGCTGCAGTTACTATGCCGGCAGATACAGAGTTTAACAACTTTGCAGTAGCTCCAGTTAAGACTCGTTTCGACTTCAGCAAAGCCCTTGCAGGCCGTGAGTTGAAAGAAGGCGAATTCAGCTTTGTATTGAAAGATTCAAATGGTAAGACTCTTCAAACCAAGACCAATACTAAACAAGGTGTTGTAGCCTTTGATGATTTGACCTTTGATAATACTCAAGTTGGTACTCACAAGTACACTGTAGAAGAAGTTATCCCAGAAAATAAAGAAACTGGCATGACTTACGACCCAATGAAAGCTGAAGTAACAATCACTGTTACTAAGGAAGGTCATGTTCTTAAAGCAACAAACACACTTCCTGCAGATACAGAGTTCAACAACACCTTCACACCTGCTGCAGCTCAAGCTCAATTCAAGTTCACTAAACGTCTTGAAGGGAAAGAGCTTACAAAGGATGCCTTCACATTCGAATTGCTTGAAAATGGCAATGTGATTCAAACCAAGAAAAATGCAGCAGATGGATCTATCACATTTGATGCAATTGAATACAACGCTGTAGGTGAACACACTTACACTGTGCGTGAAAAAGCTGGAACAGATACAAACATCGACTACGATCCAATGAACGCAGTCGTAACCGTTAATGTAACCAAAAATGCAGCTACAGGTCTCTTGAGCGCAGCTGTTACAATGCCAGAAGACACTGAGTTTAACAACTATGTGGTTTCTCCAGTTGTAACGAAATTTGACTTCACTAAGAAATTGGCTGGTCGTAAATTGGCTGCAGGCGAATTCAGCTTCGTATTGAAAGATGCTGCTGGTCACGAAGTTGAAACAGTGAAAAATGATGCTGACGGTAATGTTACCTTCTCAGAATTGTCATTCGACAAAACGAAAGTTGGTACACACACTTACACTGTAGAAGAAGTAATTCCTGAAAACAAAGAATTCGGAATGACTTACGATAAGATGAAAGCTACAGTGACAGTTGAAGTTGCTAAGAACGGTCACTCATTGACAACTGTTACAAACGTTACCTCAACTGGTGGTAAAGATGCCAACGGTAAGGCTACTGATGGTACTGCAGATAAAGAATTCAACAACAAAGTTACTCCTCCAGAAACTCCAGAATTCCAACCAGAAAAATTTGTCGTTTCTAAAGAGAAATATGACATCACTGGTAACAAGTTGATGGATGACGACGATGAGTTGACAAATGAATACACTGAAACAAATGCAGATCCATATGTAGACAAGACAAACAACAATGAACCAGAAAACTTGAATACTAAGACAGTTAAACGTGGTTCTAAATTGGTTTACCAAGTATGGCTTGATACTACTAAATTCACTGAAGCGAACAACATCCAATACGTTGGTGTATCTGATACATACGACGCTGATAAATTGGACGTCAACGCAGCGGACATCAAAGCATATGATTCAGTAACTGGTGCAGAAGTAACCAATAAATTCGACATCAAAGTTGAAAACGGTACAATCACTGCAACTTCTAAAGATGAATTTATCAAAGATAAAGTAAACGCTCCTGTTATCGATACAACTAAGTTCGAGTTTGGACGTTACTATAAATTTGATATCCCAGCAACTGTGAAAGAATCTGTTAAAGCTGGTGCTGATATTGAAAATACAGCCAACCAAACAGTTCACGTTTACAACCCAGTAAGCAAGACAGTTGAAAAACCCGAAAAACCAACACAAAAACGTGTCAACAGCGTTCCAGTTCCAGTGGAAATGAACTTCACGAAACGTTTGGAAGGTCGTGAACTTCAAGCCAAGGAATTCGAATTCGTATTGAAGAAAGACGGCGTTGAAGTTGAGCGCGTGAAGAATGACGCTGCTGGTAAGATTGTCTTCAAGACTCTTGAATTCGGTCGTGATGATCTTGGTAAGACTTACAACTACACAGTAGAAGAAACTCCTGGTACAGATGCAACTGTCAAATACGACACAATGGTTGCTACTGTTAAAGTGGTTGTTTCACACGATGGTACAGCTAAAGCGATCGTTGCCAACGTAACGGATGCTGCTGATAAAGAGTTCAACAACCGTGTAACTCCTCCAACAGAACCTAAGTTCCAACCAGAGAAATACGTTGTTTCTAAAGAGAAATACGATATCACAGGCGACAAGCTCGTTGATGATGACAAAGAGTTGGCAGACAAGTACGCAGATACCAATGCGAACCCATATGCGGACGATGCATCAAACAATGAAGCAGAAAACTTGAATACCAAGACTGTTGAACGTGGTTCTAAATTGGTTTACCAAGTATGGTTGGATACAACTAAATTTGATGCAGCTAACAAGGACAACATCCAAACAGTTGGTATCTCAGATAACTATGATGAAGCTAAATTAAATCTTAATAAAGCTGACATCAAAGCCTATGACTCTGTAACAGGCGCAGAAGTAACAGATAAATTCGATATCGCTGTCAACAACGGTGTGATCACTGCTAACTTGAAAGCTGGCTTCACGAAGTCACTTGGCGATGCAGAAAACACACAAGTTATCGACACAACTAAGTTCGAATTTGGACGCTACTATAAATTTGATATCCCAGCAACAGTGAAAGACGATGTGGTAGCTGGTGCAGATATCGAAAATACTGCGGCTCAAGTTGTAAACTATTACAACCCAACTACTAAGAAAGTTGAAAAACCAAACAAACCAACTGAAAAACGTGTAAACAATGTTCCAATCTCAGTAGAATTTAACTTCACTAAGAAATTGGAAGGTCGCGACCTCAAAGCTGGCGAATTCACATTCGAGTTGAAAGATAGCGACAATGTTGTGATCGCAACGGCAACCAACGACGAAAGCGGTAACTTCAAGTTCACTCCAGTTGACTACACAAACAAAGCTGGTAAAACTGTCACTGCCCTTAAATACCAGAAGGGTCAAGAAGGTACGTACACTTACACTGTAACAGAGGTTAAGGGTACAGATTCAACTGTCACTTACGATGAAATGGCTGCAGTTGTCACTGTTAAAGTCAGTCATGATGGTACTGCGAAAGCCTTGATCACAAACGTGACAGATCCTGCCGATAAAGAATTCAACAACAAGGTAACTCCTCCAACAGAACCTAAGTTCCAACCAGAGAAATACGTTGTTTCTAAAGCGAAATTCGATATTACAGGTACGAAGCTCGTTGATGACGATTCTAAATTGACAGATAAATATGGTGAAACAAATACAAACCCATATGTCGATGGAACTTCAAACAACGAAGATGAAAACTTGAATACTAAGACAGTTGAACGTGGATCTAAACTTTACTACCAAGTATGGTTGGATACAACTAAGTTTGACGCAAACAACAAAGATAACATCCAAACAGTAGGTATCACAGATAACTACGACAAGGATAAATTGACTGTTAATGCTTCAGATATCAAGGTTTACGATTCAGTTACTGGTGCGGATGTTACGACTAAATTCGATATCGCTGATAACAATGGTGTTCTGACAGCTAACCTTAAGGATGGCTTCACTAAGTCACTTGGCGACGCTGAAAATACACAAATCATTGATACTACTAAGTTCGAATTTGGACGCTACTATAAATTTGATATTCCAGCAACAGTGAAAGACGATGTCGCAGCTGGTGCAGATATTGAAAACAAAGCAGCACAAGTCGTTAACTACTACAACCCAGTAAGCAAGACAGTTGAAAAACCAAACAAACCAACTGAAAAACGTGTCAACAGTGTTCCAATCTCAGTCGAATTCAACTTCACTAAGAAATTGGAAGGTCGTGAGCTTAAAGCTAACGAATTCACATTCGAGTTGAAAGACAGCGACAATGTTGTGATTGCGACTGCAACCAACGACAAAGCTGGTAAGATCAAGTTTGCTCCAGTGGATTACACCAATAAAGCTGGTGAAACTGTCACTGCCCTTAAATACAAGAAGGGTCAAGAAGGTACCTACAAGTACACAGTAGAAGAAGTTAAAGGCTCAGACGCAACCGTTACATACGATACAATGAAAGCTGTCGTTACAGTTGAAGTTCGTCATGATGGTACAGCGAAAGCCTTGATCACAAACGTGACAGATCCTGCCGATAAAGAGTTCAACAATACTGTTCGTCCTCCAGAAGAACCTAAGTTCCAACCAGAGAAATACGTTGTTTCTGAAGAGAAATTCGATATCACAGGTGACAAGCTCGTTGATGATGATAAAGAGTTAGCAGACAAGTACGCAGATACAAATGCGAACCCATATGCGGACGATGCATCAAACAACGAAAAACAAAACTTGAATACCAAGACTGTGAAACGTGGCGACAAGTTGGTTTACCAAGTATGGTTGGATACAACTAAATTCGACGCAGCTAACAAGGACAACATCCAATCAGTAGGTATCTCAGATGACTACGATGAAACTAAGTTGGATCTTGATTCTACTAAGATCAAAGCTTACGATTCAGTAACAGGTGATGATGTAACAGCTAAATTCGATATCGCTGTGAACAACGGTGTGATCACTGCAACTCTTAAAGATGGCTTCACTAAGTCACTTGGCGATGCGGAAAACACACAAGTCATTGACACAACTAAATTCGAATTCGGACGTTACTACAAGTTCGACATCCCAACAACAGTTAAGAAAGATGTTCCTGGCGGTGTGGATATTGAAAATACTGCGGCTCAAGTAGTGAACTACTACAACCCAACAACTAAGAAAGTTGAAAAACCAAGTAAACCAACTGAAAAACGTGTAAACAACGTACCAGTTGAAGTGGAATTCAACTTCACTAAACGTTTGGAAGGTCGTGAGCTTAAAGCCAACGAATTCAGCTTCGTACTTAAAGATTCAAAAGGTAAGACTCTTGAAACTGTAAGCAATGATGCATCTGGTAACGTTAAGTTTTCAGCTATGTCATTCAAGAAGGGTGACGAAGGTGTTCACAACTACACTGTAGAAGAAGTTAAAGGAAGCGATGCAACCGTTACATACGACACAATGAAAGCAAATGTAACCGTTACAGTGAAACACGATGGTACTGCTAAAGTTCTGATCGCAACTGTAGGCGACATTGCGGATAAAGAATTTAACAACCGTGTCACTCCTCCAGAAGAACCTAAGTTCAATCCTGAAAAATATGTTGTTTCTGAAGCGAAATTTGATGTAACAGGTACAAAACTCGTTGATGATGACAAAGAATTGGCTAATAAGGTTGCGGATACAAACGCTAACCCATATGCGGACGATGCATCAAACAACGAAGAAGAAAACTTGAACACCAAGACTGTGAAACGTGGCCAAAAACTTTATTACCAAGTATGGTTGGATACAACTAAGTTTGACGCAAATAACAAAGATAACATCCAAACAGTTGGTATCACAGATGACTTCGATGAAACTAAGTTGACTGTGAATGCTTCAGACATCAAGGCATACGATTCAGTATCAGGTGCGGATGTTACATCTAAGTTTGATATCTCAATCTCTAACGGTGTAATCACAGCTAACCTCAAAGATGGCTTCACTAAGTCACTTGGTGATGCTGAAAACACTCAAATCATCGACACTACTAAGTTCGAGTTTGGACGCTACTATAAATTTGACATTCCAGCAACTGTGAACGCAGACGTTCCTGGCGGTGTAGATATTGAAAATACTGCGGCTCAAGTAGTTAACTACTACAACCCAACAACTAAGAAAGTTGAAAAACCAAGTAAACCAACTGAAAAACGTGTAAACAACGTTCCAGTTGAAGTAGAATTCAACTTCACGAAACGCTTGGAAGGCCGTGAGCTTAAAGCTAACGAATTCAGCTTCGTGCTTAAAGATTCAGAAGGTAAGACTCTTGAAACTGTAAGCAATGATGCTTCTGGTAACGTTAAGTTCTCTAAACTTGAATTCAAGAAAGGTCAAGAAGGCGTTCACAACTACACAGTAGAAGAAGTTAAAGGAAGCGACGCAACCGTTACATACGACACAATGAAAGCGAATGTAACAGTTACAGTTAAACACGATGGTACTGCTAAAGTTCTGATCGCGACTGTAGGCGACATTGCG
>JAWGXY010000038.1:0-15911 GCA_032572035.1 Streptococcus parasanguinis | reverse complement strand
TACGCTGATTTCATCAGCTTTTACAGCCCTACTCAACTGTGCGGAGGTGGGACGACGAAATCGAATTCTAACGAATTACCGATTTCTGTCCCACTCTCATTTTTTCACTTTGTATGTTACGCCCTTTGTATCTTGTTGGAATTGCGACAGGACGAAGGTGGATCGATATTATCCACCTGAGGAGTTAGTGAGTCGTGTCGGCAAGGCACCATTGTGCTTTCCATTACACGAATTGAACACGCCCTAAATGCTGTGTGAAAAAGATAAATTCTCTTGTGAGCATGGCTCACTGCAAGAATTTCCTATTTTCACTTTGCATTTTACGGGCTTTGTATCTTGTTGTTACGCTACTTCTTCTGTGAATTGGCTATTGTAGAGATCAGCATAGAAGCCATTTTGGGTCATGAGTTCTTGGTGATTACCCTGCTCGATAATATTTCCATCTTTCATCACGAGAATCAGATCCGCATTACGAATAGTGGACAAGCGATGGGCCATGACAAAGGAAGTTCGGCCTTCCATAAGTTTGTCCATGGCTTTTTGAATCAACTCTTCTGTACGGGGATCGACAGATGAAGTTGGTTCCTCCTTACGCTACTTCTGTATCCAACTCTTTTTCTTTTGCAGCAACAAACTCTTTGGCTTGGGCCAATTCAAGAGCTTTCCAGATGGCTTCATCATCTAATTTTCCTTGACTACTTTCTCCAAATTCAATATTGGAGCGAATACTTCCACTAAAGAGAACTGCTTTTTGTGGAATGTAGCCCACCTTATTATTCAATTCTTGGTGGCTATAGTCCTTAACATTCACGCCATCCACTAAGATCTTTCCTTCCGTCGCATCGTAAAAACGTGGGATTAAATTAACCAGAGTGGACCTACCAGAACCAGTCGATCCGATGAAAGCAACGGTTTGTCCATTTTACCTCAAAATCGTTCTCATCAGAACCTATAAAGTTTCTATAAGAACTAAAAAATGGAATCTGATCGACTCCATTGATGACTTCTAGATAATAATGCCTTCTAGATGATCCATTTCATGCTGACAGATCTGGGCTGGAAAACCTGTCAAATGAATTGTTTTTGCTTTCCAATTCACATCTCGATAGGTCACTGTAATCTCCTCATAACGAGTGGTCGGCCGACTCCCCATCAAGGACAAGCATCCTTCCTCTGTTTGGTAAGGCTTTTTCTTTTCAAGGAGAACCGGATTAAAGAGGACCAGATTTTCACTTCCCATTCGGATGATAATCGCCCGTTTTTTCACCCCGATCATATTGGCTGCCAAGCCTACACACTCAAGAAGATGAGCGTTTAAGGTATCCTGTAAATCCAAAACCAAAGTGCGATCCTCAGGCTTTGCTTCTTGCGATTTTTGACCTAAAAATAGGATATCCTTTACAATACTTTTTTTCATACCTTCCTCATTTCTTCGTTGATTTTATGAAAAGAACCGAGACAGATCAGTCTCGGCTCCAATTGTCATCTACTCTATTGGACAACGGTCTTTTATTTTTTTAATTTTTCGCTCACTTGTTTTGCAAGAACAAAGTTCCCCAAGGTCGCTGAACCATTGCCAGCAACTGCAGGTGTCACAATATAATCTCTCACATCAGGTACAGGGAGGTAACCGTTTAAGAGGGCAGTAAATTTCGTGCGAACACGATCTAACATATGTTGTTGAGCCATGACTCCTCCTCCAAAGACAATGACGTCTGGGCGGAAGGTAACGGTCGCATTCACCGCTGCTTGTGCGATGTAGTAGGCTTGAATATCCCATACATTGCTGTTCAGTTCAATGTTTTCCCCACGAATACCTGTACGAGCTTCGAGACTTGGACCAGCCGCAAAGCCTTCCAAACAGCCATTGTGGAAAGGACAAACACCCTTGAATTCTTTTTCTACATCCATTGGGTGTTGGGCCACATAGTAGTGCCCCATTTCTGGGTGTCCAGCTCCCCCGATAAACTCACCACGTTGGATGACACCAGCTCCGATTCCTGTTCCGATTGTATAGTAAACCAAGTTTTCGATATGACCACCCGCGTTATTGCGTGCGACCACTTCTCCATAGGCAGAACTATTCACATCTGTCGTGAAATAGATAGGTACATTCAAGGCACGTCGGAAAGCCCCAACGATATCTACATTGGCCCAATTTGGTTTTGGAGTCGTTGTGATGAAACCATAAGTGTTTGAATTTGGATCGATATCAATTGGTCCAAATGATCCAATCGCAAGCCCAACTAGATCCTCAAATTTTGAGAAAAATTCAATACACTTATCAATCGTCTCAATTGGCTTGGTTGTTGGAAATTGTACTTTTTCCACAACATTATAGTTTTCATCACCAACTGCACAAACAAATTTTGTACCGCCAGCTTCCAAACTTCCATATAATTTTGTCATGTTGGCTCCTTTTTTATTATGAAAAATATCCTGTATTTATTATAGCATATTTTATAGTCAATCTTTTTCTCTTCTCTAAAGAAAAAACACACTTTTTTTGAGAAATAAAATTCAAGGACTGGAGATGACAGACCAGTCCTTGAGAACTTATTGTTTCGATTAAGCTTTGACTTCGATGATCGCATCACCCTTCGCAACAGATCCAGTTGCAACAGGTGTGACAGAAGCATAGTCAGCTGTGTTAGTGACGATCACCATAGTTGTGTCTTCAAGACCAGCTGCGGCAATTTTCGCTGCATCAAATGTACCAAGGACATCACCAGCTTTCACTTTATCACCTTGAGCTACTTTTTGATCAAATCCTTCACCGTTCATTGATACGGTATCAATCCCAACGTGGATCAAGATTTCAGCACCATTAGCGGTCTTCAAACCGTAAGCGTGACCAGTTGCAAAAGCAATGGTTACTTCAGCATCAGCTGGTGCATAGACAACGCCTTCAGTTGGTTTGATGGCAATTCCTTGTCCCATCGCTCCACTTGAGAAGACAGGATCATTCACATCAGACAAAGCAACAGCTTGACCAACGATCGGAGAGATAATGGTTTCGTCTTGAAGAGATGCTGGAAGAGCTCCAGTTGTTTCTTCTTCAATAATAGCTTCTGCTTCTTTGTCCTCTGCAGGAACTGATGAAGCTTCATCTTCATAACCAAACATATAAGTCAAACCGAAACTTAGGGCAGTTGTAAATACAACCATAAATACATATTTCAATAATTGACCGTTTAGATAGAGAAGCGTTCCTGGAATAATTGTAATACCAAATCCTGTACCAGCAAGATTTAACATAGATGCAATCCAACCACCTACTGCACCTGCTCCCAAAGCAATAACGAATGGTTTCACATAACGCAAGTTTACACCAAAGATTGCAGGCTCAGTAATACCTAACAAGGCAGAGATAGTTGCAGGAAATGCTAGAGCTTTCACTTTTTGAGATTTAGATTTCACTGCCACTGCTAAAGTAGCTCCAGCTTGTGCAGTCATAGCCGCTGTAATAATTGCATTAAATGGATCTTTTTTATCTGCAGTAATTAATTGTGATTCAAGAAGATTAAAGATATGATGGACGCCGGTAACGACAATCAACTGATGAACGCCACCAATAAGAAGACCTGCAAGACCAAATGGTAAATTCAAAATAAACTTAGTTACATTTAGTACATATTCTTCGATACTGTGGAAGAATGGACCAATAATAAACAAAGCGAGGAATGACATGATTGTCAATGTGAATAATGGAACCAATAACAAATCTAAGACATCTGGAATTTTCTTATGGAGCCACTTTTCAAGTTTCGCACCAATTAGACCAACGAAGAAAGCGGGAAGAACTGAGTTCTGGAATCCAACCACATGATGGAAGATACCAAAGTATGTTGCTGCTTTAGAAGGATCTTCCGCTACAACCCACGCATTTGGAAGTGTCGGACTAACCATCATCAAACCAATTACAATCCCAAGAACAGGATTTCCTCCGAATACTCGGAATGCAGACCATGAAATCAAGGCTGGGAAGAAGGCAAATGCGGTATCAGTTAAAATTGTTGAATAGGTATAAAAATCAGTAGATTTAAATGCATCTGCTGTTGTGCCAAACAAAGCCAAAACCTGGTCTTGAGCAATGGCACCACGAATCCCCATAAACAATCCAGTCGCAACAATTGCTGGTAGAATTGGAACAAAAACGTCTCCAAAGGTACGGATCGCGCGTTGGAACCAGTTTCCTTGTTTAGCGGCTTCTGCTTTCATTTCATCTTTTGATGATGTTGGTAAGCCAAGAGCTACTACTTCATCATAGATCTTGTTTACAGTACCAGTACCAAAGATGATTTGGTATTGACCTGAGTTAAAGAAAGCACCTTGTACTTTTTCAATGTTCTCAACAACATCTTTGTTGATTTTTGATTCATCTTTTACCATCACGCGAAGACGAGTCGCACAGTGAGCAACACTGCTAACGTTCTCAACCCCACCGATTGCATCGATGACCTGCTTTGCAATTTCTGTATTTGACATTTTGCAAAAATCTCCTTATTTTTTGTAATGTAAACGGTTAAATCGTTTCTACGTTTTTAATTGTACCACGTATTGAAAATATGTCAAGCGTTTTGCAGGATTTTTTTGAAACTTTTTTGGACTTTTTGACACCTTTTGACAGTATGAAACTATTTTCATTTTAAAACAGGCCTGTACTACGCTTTTTAGCACTTTAAATCAGACTTTTATTTTCATTTTCTTTCATATTTTCATAAATTTTCAACTTCTCCTCTTTTCTTCAGGCTGCAAAATAGCTGTCAATCGTTTGACATTTTTTGCCATTTTTTTCATTTATCGCTTGCATTTTTAATAGGAAATCGGTACTATGGAAGTAAGAAAAAATTCGGAGGAATAAAATGGAATGGACAACTGAACGTCGTTACAGACGTTACGAAGACTGGACAAAAGAGGAAAAGCAAGCCATCCAAGATCATATGGCCAAATCTCCTTGGCATACACACTATCATGTTGAGCCAAAAGCTGGTCTCTTAAATGATCCTAACGGTTTTTCCTACTTTGATGGAAAATGGATCTTGTTTTACCAAAATTTCCCATTTGGTGCAGCCCATGGGTTAAAATCATGGGTACAAACAGAAAGTGAAGACTTGGTTCATTTCAAAGAAACTGGTGTAACGCTTCTTCCAGACACAGATCTGGATAGCCATGGAGCTTATTCCGGATCAGCCATGCAGTTTGGTGACAAACTATTCTTATTCTACACCGGAAATGTTCGTGATGCAGAATGGGTTCGTCATCCTTACCAAGTCGGTGCTTTGATGGATAAAGACGGCAAGATTGAAAAAATTGACAAAATCTTGATTGATCAACCGGCTGACTCTACGGATCACTTTCGTGACCCACAGATTTTTAATTTCAAAGGTCAATTCTACGCTATCGTTGGTGGTCAAGACCTTGAGAAGAAAGGATTCATCCGTCTCTATAAGGCTGTAGATAATGACTATTCCAACTGGGTTACAGTCGGTGACTTGGATTTTGCAAACGATCGGACAGCTTATATGATGGAATGTCCCAACCTAGTCTTTGTAGGAGACCAACCCGTTCTCCTATACTGCCCTCAAGGCTTAGATAAAGCCGTTCTCGATTATGACAATATCTATCCAAATATGTACAAGATTGGGGCAAGCTTTGACCCAGAAAAGGCCAAAATGGTTGATGTATCTGAATTGCATAATCTCGACTATGGTTTTGAAGCCTATGCGACTCAAGGATTTAATGCTCCCGATGGACGTGCCTATACTGTTAGCTGGCTAGGTCTTCCAGACGTTTCTTATCCAACGGATTCCTATGACTACCAAGGAACTCTCTCACTGGTCAAAGAATTAACCATCAAAGATGGCAAGCTCTACCAATACCCAGTTGAAGCCATCAAAGACTTGCGCGCTGAGAGTGAGGAATTTGCCAACAAGGCACAAACCAAGAACTGCTATGAATTGGAATTGCAGTTTGAAAAGGATAGCCAGAACGAAATCGTCCTCTTTGCCGATGCAGAAGGGAAGGGCTTAGCTCTCACATTTGATCTGGCTAAAGGATTGGTCACAGTCGATCGAAGCCAGGCTGGTGAGCAATATGCCCAAGAATTCGGTGCGAGCCGTAGCTGCACAATCGCTAACCAAGCAACAACCGCTAATATTTTCATTGACAATTCGATTTTTGAAATCTTTATCAATAAAGGAGAAAAAGTATTTTCTGGTCGGGTCTACCCACATGCAGATCAAAATGGAATCTTGATCAAGTCTGGAACCCCTACTGGAACTTACTACGAACTTGATTATGGTCGCAAAGCTAACTGATGTCGCCAAACTCGCCGGTGTCAGCCCTACTACTGTCTCACGGGTTATCAATAAAAAAGGATACCTGTCTGAGAAAACGATTCAAAAAGTCCAAGAAGCCATGCGAGAATTAGGCTATAAACCTAACAATGTTGCTCGAAGCCTCCAAGGAAAATCAGCCAAGTTAGTCGGCTTGATCTTTCCCAACATCAGCAATGTTTTCTATGCTGAATTAATCGACAAACTAGAACACCAACTCTTCAAACATGGCTATAAAACCATCATCTGCAATAGTGAGCACGACTCCGAGAAAGAGCGCGAATATATTGAGATGTTGGAGGCTAACCAGGTAGATGGCATCATTTCAGGAAGTCATAATTTGGGCATTGAAGATTACAACCGGGTAACTGCTCCTATCATTGCTTTTGACCGCAACCTCTCCCCAGAAATTCCGGTTGTTTCTTCAGACAACTATGCTGGTGGAGTGCTAGCAGCAGAAACTTTAGTAAAAACCGGAGCTCGAAATATTATCATGATCACAGGTAATGACAACTCTAACTCCCCAACAGGGCTGCGTCATGCGGGATTTGCATCGGTTCTACCTGAGTCTATGATCATCAATGTTTCCAGTGATTTCTCCCCTATTCGCAAAGAAATGGAAATCAAACAGATCTTAACCCAGCAAAAACCAGATGCTATCTTTGCCTCCGATGATTTGACGGCGATCTTGATCATGAAAGTCGCTAGAGAATTAGATATTCAGATTCCTCAGGATTTGAAAGTGATTGGTTACGATGGAACCCAGTTCATTGAGACCTATACACCTGAACTGACAACCATCCAACAACCCCTCGAAGACATTGCTATCCTCATGGTGGATCTTTTACTCCAAAAGATCGAAGGAAAAAAAGTAGCGACTACCGGTTATTTCTTGCCCGTTAGTCTCCACTCTGGAAAAAGTGTCTAAAACAACCCCTACAGTTCTATACTGTAGGGGTTGTTATTCGTCAAAAAAAGGCTGGGCAAAAATTATCTAGCCTTTTATATTTATTTTATATTTAATAGAAATAACTGTATGACGCAGTGGTTGATTGCTCAAAGCACTGCTTTGAGGTGGTGGATAGGACTTGCGAAGCAAGTTTCCTAAGTATTTGTTCGCCTTTTAAACTCCAAAGATGACCTAATGAGGGAAACAAAGTTTCCTTTATCCACAACCTTCAACAGTCTCCCATACTGTTGAAGCTATGCGTGGGTGGGAAAATTGAAAAGGTTTGGGGAACCTTTTCAACCTTATTTAATTTTAAGAGTTCTTTCCCACTCCCTTTTCATTATTCTTCTGTCACAAATTGACTGAGGACACCGTTGACAAATCGTGAAGAGGTTTCATCCGAAAAGGCCTTGGCCAATTCCACCGCTTCATTGACTGCGACGATCTGTGGTGTATCAAACTCTGTCATTTCATAAATTCCCAGACGAAGGATGTTTTTCTCTACCAAGGTCAAGCGCTCAACAGTCCAGCCGGTTTTCAAATGTTGACCGATTTGTTGGTCTAGTTGATCTTTTGACTGATAGACACCCGTCACGAGATTCATGAGAAAGGCAGGAAGATCGACTTCTTTGTCTTCTGCTAGGTCCTTGTCATGTAGATAAGCAAAGCGACAAGCTTCAACAATGTCTCCATCGTATTCCAAGGCCATCAAGGCTTGGAAGGCACGCTCACGCAAATCTCGACGTGATTCTAATAAAATTTCATCAGTCATTGAGGAAGTCCTCATTAAACAAGTCTTTCAAGTCTGGTTTTGGAGATTTTTCCGTTGCGATACCAACAACGTGAATGTTGACAGCATCCAAGGTTACATCTGCCATATCATAAACTGCTGACTTGACCGCTTTTTGAATGGCTACAGCGACAGATGGTACAGCCACTCCGTATTCTAAATAGAGATAGATGTCTACTGAAACTTGACCATCTTCTTCTGTATGAAGGTAGACGCCACGTCCAAGTGAGCGTTTGGATAAGCTATCTGAAACACTCTTGTTTTCAAGCGAATAGACACCCTCAACTTTTGCTGTCGCAATCGCAATAATTTTTTCTAATACACGTGGTGCAATAACGATGTCACCAAATTGTTCAGTTGCCATAGAAGTTCCTTTCTATTTGACACCCTGAGATGTCTCTTATGCACGAGAAACGTAAGTTCCTTCAGTAGTGTTAATGACCAATTTTTGTCCAGCTTCGATGAAATCAGGAACGTTTACGACCAAACCAGTTTCCATTGTAGCAGGTTTACCAGAACCAGTCACTGTAGCACCTTTGATAGATGGTTGAGTTTCTGCAACAGTCAATTCAACCGTTGTAGGAACTGTTACACCGATCACTTCGCTTCCGTAGAATTGAATTTTTACTTCTGAGTTTTCAAGGATGTAAAGCAATTCTTGTTCTACGTTCACAACTGGAATTTCATATTGGTCATATGTTTCCGTGTTCATGAAGTAGGCTGTATCATCCATTTTGTACAAGTATTGAGCTGGAACAGTTTCGATAATCGCTTGTTCAAATTTTTCTTCTGGACGGTAGCTTGTATCAAATGTTGAACCAGTACGGACATCACGCAATTTCATACGCATGATAGTGTTTCCTTTACCTGGTTTATGGTGGCTAGCTTCCAAAACGCGGATCAATTTTCCGTCAGCTGTTTCAAAAGTCATACCAGCTTTCAATTTACTTGCTTCGATCATGTTTTATTACCTCTTTTTTAAAAATAGATTACTCTTTATTGTAACACACTATTTGATTTTTCTCAAACAGCAATCTTCTCTTTTTGAGAAGAAAGGATTACTATGGACCGCCCCTGATCCATCCAGATCCAAATTCCCCTTTGCTTCTTTCGTGTTTTGTTATTGTAGTTCCTATACCAAAATGGATAGGGCTCCAAATAAGATGTCTGGGAGAAGAATTACTCTACAATTCATTTCATAGTCTTCTCTTCACATCTCTGTCTAAACAGAAGTTAAGAAAAACGTATATTTTATAGGACAATCAATTCTTTAGGAGCAAGGGTCAAGACTTCACAGCCTGTTTCTGTGATCAAGAGGTCATCTTCGATCCGCACACCAGAGAGACCTTCGATATAAATACCTGGCTCATCTGTTAAGACCATCCCTGCTTGAATCGCTTCTTTAGACGTTTGGCTGAAGTAGGGTTCTTCGTGGATATCTAGCCCAATTCCATGACCGATTCCATGAGTAAAGTATTGACCATAGCCGGCTCTTTCGATCACATCACGTGGAATTTTATCAAAATCACGGAAGCCAAGTCCATCTTTAGCCGCATCAATCAAGGCTTGATTGGCTTTCAAAACGGTTTCGTAAATTTCTCTTTCCTTGTCGCTGACATGTCCTGCATAGATAGTCCGTGTCATATCGCTGACATAGTGGTTATACAAGCAACCAAAATCAAGGGTCAAGGCATCTCCTGCTGAAATGACCCGATCACTTGGAGTCGCATGAGGCATGGCAGAGCGTTCACCAGCTGCTGAAATAATATCAAAAGATACACCAGAAGCTCCCAACTCCCGCATTCTAAAATCAAGGAAAGTTGCTGCTTCCAACTCTGTCGTTTTCCCTACCTTGATATAGTCTAAAATATCATGGAAGGCTTGGTCAGAGATGCTACAAGCTTTTTTAATGGCCGCAATCTCAGTTTCATCTTTAATCAAGCGCAATTCCATGACAAAGTTCGCTAGGGATTGAAGGCTAATGCCACTGAAAACAGAAGCCATGCGGGCATGGTAGGCCACCGTCACTTCGTCCTCAAAACCAAGTTCTTTGATGCCAAGGTCCTTAACGATCTCTGCCGCTGCAGTCAACTCATCGCGGGTTTCCACAATTTCTACAAAGGGGAAACAAGTCGCATGGGCATGGATGGTGTAGCGCGAATCCGTAAAGAGGACCACGCGTTCTTCTGTCACCAAAGCAGTCCCATTTGAACCCCAGAAATTGGTCAAATAGTAAACATTTTTCAAATTGTTAATCAATACCGCTTTGAGGTTTTTGGCTTTCATTTTGTTTCTTAAGTTGCTGATCCGTTGATTCATTGTAATTTTCCTTTCAAATACTGTCCTGTGTAGCTAGCAGGATTGGCTGCTACTTCTTCTGGCGTTCCGGTCGCAATAATGGTTCCGCCACCGATACCACCTTCCGGTCCTAAATCAATGATATGGTCTGCTGTCTTAATGACATCCAAATTGTGCTCAATCACAAGGACCGTATTGCCATCATCCACAAATCGCTCTAAGACTTTGATCAAGCGAGAAATGTCTTCGGTATGAAGTCCTGTCGTTGGTTCATCCAAGATATAGAAGGATTTTCCTGTAGAGCGCTTGTGCAATTCAGAAGCCAACTTCATCCGCTGCGCTTCCCCACCTGAAAGAGTGGTCGCTGGTTGCCCCAGCGTTACATAGCCCAATCCCACATCTTGGATGGTCTTGAGTTTGCGTTCAATTTTCGGAATGTGCTTGAAAAATTCGACTGCCTTATTGACCGTCATATCCAGTACTTCTGCGATATTTTTTTCCTTGTAGTGGACTTCGAGGGTCTCACTATTGTAGCGACGTCCATGGCAGACCTCACAAGGAACAAAAACATCTGGCAAGAAGTGCATTTCAATCTTGATGATGCCATCTCCTGAGCAGGCTTCACAACGCCCACCCTTGACATTGAAACTAAAACGACCTTTCTTATAGCCCCGAATTTTGGCTTCATTGGTCTGAGCAAAGAGATCGCGAATATCATCAAAGACGCCTGTATAGGTCGCTGGATTGGAACGAGGAGTCCGACCAATCGGGCTTTGATCAATGTCGATCAAGCGATCGATATGCTCAATCCCCTGAATCGTCTTGTATTTCCCTGGTTTTTCCGAATTACGGTTGAGCTTTTGAGCGATGGCTTTTTTCAAGATGCCATTGATCAAGGTCGATTTTCCAGAACCGGAAACTCCAGTGACTGCAATGAATTTGCCCAGAGGAAAGCGTGCAGTGATGTCTTGTAAGTTGTTCTCACTGGCCCCTGTAATTTCAATATAGCGACCATTTCCTGAACGGCGCTCTGTTGGAACCGGAATCTTGCGTTTGCCGGACAAGTACTGGCCAGTGATGGATTTGCTGTTGCGAGCCACCTGCTTAGGAGTTCCAGCCGCAACGATCTCTCCCCCAAAAACACCGGCACCTGGGCCGACATCGATCAGGTAGTCTGCCTCTCTCATGGTATCCTCATCATGTTCGACGACGATCAAGGTGTTGCCTAAATCGCGCATCTTCTTGAGACTGGCAATCAAGCGGTCATTGTCCCTTTGATGGAGGCCGATAGACGGCTCATCCAAGATGTAAAGGACACCAGAGAGGTTGGAACCAATCTGGGTTGCCAAGCGAATGCGCTGGCTTTCTCCACCTGACAAGGTCCCAGCCGATCGTGACAAGGTCAAGTAATTGAGCCCCACATTGTTTAAGAAGGTCAAGCGATCCTTAATCTCTTTTAGGATCGGTCTTGCAATCGTAGCTTCATTGTCTGTTAAGACCAACTGATCCACAGCTTTTAAGTGGTCCGCAATTGATAGATCTGACACTTCCCCGATATGCATCCCCTTTTCTCCTCCGACACGAACAGAAAGAGCCTGGTCATTGAGACGGTAGCCATGGCAGGTCGCACAGGTCAATTCGTTCATATAAGAGTGCATTTGGTTGCGAGTGAAATCACTATTGGTCTCACGGAAACGACGGTGAATATTGTTTACGACCCCTTCAAAAGGAATCTCGATATCTCGAACTCCACCAAACTCATTTTCATAGTGGAAGTGGAATTCCTTCCCGTTTGACCCATAGAGAACCAAGTCCTTTTCTTCTTGAGAAAGATCGGAAAAAGGTCGGTCCATATCAACGCCAAAATGGATCATGGCCTGCTCCAACATCTGTGGATAGTAGTTGGAAGAGATCGGATTCCAAGGAGCAAGTGCTCCTTCGCGAAGGGTTAAGCGATCATCTGGCACCACCAAATCCAAGTCCACCTCTAGCTTAATGCCCAGCCCATCACAGTCTGGACAAGATCCGAAAGGTGCATTGAAAGAAAAGAGGCGGGGCTCTAATTCAGGAACGGTAAAGCCACAGACTGGACAAGCATAATGCTCAGAAAAGAGTAGCTCTTTGCCATCCATGGTATCAATCACCACATAACCATCCGCAATCCGAAGAGCTGCTTCAATCGAATCAAAGAGCCGCGAGCGAATGCCCTCTTTGATCACGATTCGGTCCACAACCACTTCAATCGTGTGTTGCTTGCTTTTAGACAGTTCTGGAACCTCTGTCACATCATAGATCTCACCATCGACCCGCACCCGGACATAGCCGTCTTTTTGCACCTTTTCAATGATATTCTTGTGCTGGCCTTTTTTCTTGCGAATAATGGGAGCTAGAATTTGCAGGCGTTGGCGCTCTGGTAATTCCAAGACTTGATCGACAATTTGCTCAACCGAAGAAGCTGTAATCGCTCCATGCCCATTGATACAATAAGGCGTCCCTACACGCGCATAGAGCAAGCGCAGGTAGTCATTGATCTCTGTTGCCGTCCCCACTGTAGAACGGGGGTTTTTACTGGTCGTTTTTTGGTCGATGGAAATGGCTGGACTCAAGCCGTCAATGGAATCCACATCTGGTTTTTCCATATTTCCCAAGAACTGACGGGCATAGGCCGATAAGCTCTCCACGTAGCGGCGCTGACCTTCTGCATAAAGGGTATCAAAGGCCAGACTGGACTTTCCAGAACCAGACAACCCCGTCACCACGACTAATTTGTCCCGTGGAATTTCCACGTCTATATTTTTTAAATTATGGGCGCGTGCCCCATGAATGACAATTTTATCTTGCATGTTCTTACTCTAATCACCTTTTTGTTAACCTCCATTATAACAAATTTTTTAGTATTCTTTTATCCAAAACCGTCCTTTTTCTGATATAATGTTAAGGTGTAAAAAAACAAGGGGAGGCACCATGAAACAGGTCTTTTTATCGACAACGACTGAATTTAAAGAAATAGAGACACTGGAACCCGGTAGCTGGATCAACCTTGTTAACCCTTCTCAAAGTGAATCGATGGAAATCGCCTCTGCTTTTAATATCGATATTGCCGACTTACGGGCACCACTCGATGCGGAAGAAATGTCCCGTATGACCATCGAAGATGAATATACTTTGATCATCGTAGACGTTCCCATTAAGGAAGAGCGGAACAATCAGACCTACTACGTGACCATTCCGCTAGGGATTATCCTGACAGAAGAGGCTATTATCACGACTTGCTTGGAGAAATTGCCACTTCTCGATATCTTTATCAACCGACGCTTGCGGAATTTCTATACCTTTATGCGGTCGCGCTTTATCTTTCAGATCCTCTATCGCAATGCTGAACTGTACTTGTCTGCACTTCGTACCTTGGATCGCAAAAGCGAACAGATTGAAACCCAATTGCACAAATCAACGCGTAATGAAGAGCTGATTGAGTTGATGGAGTTGGAAAAAACCATCGTCTACTTTAAGGCCTCTCTGAAAACCAATGAGCGCGTGATCAAGAAATTGACCAGTGCTACTAGTAACATCAAGAAATACCTAGAAGACGAGGATCTGTTGGAAGATACCTTGATCGAAACCCAGCAGGCCATCGAGATGGCAGATATTTATGGAAATATCCTGCACTCCATGACCGATACCTTCGCATCGATCATCTCCAACAACCAGAACAACATCATGAAGACCCTGGCCCTCGTTACCATTGTCATGTCCATTCCGACCATGATCTTTTCGGCCTACGGGATGAACTTCAAGGACAATGAGCTTCCGCTCAATGGCGAACCTCATGCCTTCTGGCTGATTATTTTCATCGCCTTTGCCCTGACCGGGTCTCTCGTCGTCTACCTCATCCATAAAAAATGGTTCTAACCAAACTTGTACATCAAAGGAGTAACTATGTCTCACACCGACCTTCATCAACTTAGTAAGAAAAATCTAGAATTTATCCGGATCGCCAAACACCAATTGCTTGAAAACGGAAAGACAGAGGAAGAAGCAGAAAGCCTCATCCAAGAAATTCTTCCAGCTATCCATGAAAACCAAGGGAAAGGAATTCCGGCACGGACCCTTTTTGGAGCTCCAACTGTATGGGCGAACTCTTTCAGCGAGAAAGAGCGCTATGAAAAAGAGCATCCGAAATTAAACGATGCTCCCTCTCTCATGATTTTGGATTCCTTCCTCTTTATCTTTGGTGTTTTTGCTGCGATTAGCGCCTTTATGAACTTGGTTGCACCACGTCGTACTGGCTATGGGTTGATCACCTTGATTCTTGGAAGTTTGACAGGGGCCCTGCTCTTGTACCTTATGTACTACTTCTTCTATCAGTATATGGATGGTACCAAAGATCGTAGCGAACGTCCTTCTCTTTGGAAATCTATGCCGATTCTTGTCGGAGTCATGTTCCTTTGGGTCATTGTCTTGTCCTTTACTTCCTTACTCCCACAGGTTCTCAACCCAACTATTCCAGATGTTTTTGCCATCGTTTTAGGTGCTTTAGCACTTGTCCTTCGTTTCTACCTCAAGAAACGCTTTAATATTAAAAGCTCGAGCACAGCACCCGCAACTCGACGCTAAAAAGAAACGGATGAAGTTTTCATCCGTTTTTGTTTTACTGTATTTCCCTGTTCAATCTTTTTGAAAAATAGAGGACTAAGTCATCATTGTTTTCACAAGAACTGTAAGGGGCCAAGGGGTGATCACTAAACCAAACCCCAGATCCATCTGGGATATAGCCCCGTTTGACATACAGTCTTTGAGCTGGGCCATAACCCGAGTGTAAACCAACCCCTAAAGTAACAATCTCTGATAGTAGCCGGACTCTTTTTTCCGCCTCTTCTAAAAGTTGATTCCCAATTCCTCGATTTCTAAACGGCTCAAAAACATTAAAATCAGATAGTTCAGGATAGACTCCCACGAAAGGGCCGTGCTTGGCAACAGGCAATATAGTGATATAACCTGCCACAAATCCATCCGACTCAGCTACTAATACGTCCCTCTCTCTATTCTCCTGTTCCTGAAAATAGCTAGTCAGGATATCCTCTCTACCTGGCCACCCTTGGTGGATAAAGGCTTTAGAGATGTGCTCAATATCTGCCTTTATCATCCTCCTGATGATTACACCTTCCTTCATGTTGCGCTCCTTGATACCTTTTTCTTCATCATTATAGCATAATTAGAGCTTGAGAAAGGTCAAAGAGCTTCACACGGACCTAACTCACTATCACATTTCTATGCTCGCAAAAAAGATCCAAAAGGGTCTGAAAAAGAGGTCCACTGGACCTGAAAAAAAGACCCGTTAGGGTCTTAATTCGCTCTCTTGTCTTCAAGCTCATGAAAAAAAGACCCGTTGGGGTCTTACTCGCTTTTTTATTTTCAAGCTCGTGAAAAAGAGGTCCACTTGTACTGACCCCAAAAAGTTAGACAATGAATTTACACAAAGGATTTAGTTCTGTATTGCACAGGACTGAGTCCTTTTAGTTTGACCTTAATTCGTTTA
>JAWGXY010000037.1:0-15933 GCA_032572035.1 Streptococcus parasanguinis | reverse complement strand
GCTGATGAAATCAGCGTAGTAGAGCCCACTCAACCACTGCGTCTTGCTCGACAATCCAAAAATAATTGAGAGGCTAGGACTTTTGTCCCAGCCTCTTTCGTCTATTTTTCAAATTCCCTTTTTCGTTGCGATTAGTCACCCAAACCGATGCGTTCAAAAATTTCATCCACCCGTTTGGTGTAGTAGCTTGGGTTGAAGATTTCGTCGATTTCTTCTTGAGTGAGACGAGAAGTCACTTCTGGATCTGCTTCAAGAAGTGGTTTGAAGTCTACTTGGTTATCCCATGATTGAGCAGTCTTCGGTTGAACAAGGTCGTAAGCTTGCTCACGTGTCATCCCTTTTTCAATCAAAGTCAACATGGCACGTTGGCTGAAGATCAAACCAAATGTAGAGTTCATGTTGCGGATCATGTTTTCTGGGAAGACCGTCAAGTTCTTAACGATATTTCCGAAACGGTTGAGCATGTAGTCAATCAAGATGGTTGTGTCTGGTGCAATGATACGCTCAGCTGATGAGTGAGAGATATCACGTTCATGCCAAAGGGCTACGTTTTCATAAGCTGTGACCATGTGACCACGGATCACACGCGCAAGACCGGTCATGTTTTCAGAACCGATAGGATTCCGTTTGTGAGGCATTGCTGAAGATCCTTTTTGACCTTTGGCAAAGAATTCTTCCACTTCACGTTGTTCAGATTTTTGAAGACCACGGATTTCAGTTGCCATCCGCTCGATAGAAGTTGCGATGCTCGCAAGAACTGCAAAGTACTCAGTATGAAGGTCACGAGGAAGGACCTGTGTAGAGATTTCTTGAGCACGGATACCCAATTTATCGCAGACGTATTTTTCAACGAATGGTGGGATGTTGGCAAAGTTCCCAACCGCACCAGAAATCTTACCAGCTTCCACGCCAGCAGCCGCATGCTCGAAACGCTCGATGTTGCGCTTCATTTCGCTGTACCAAGTCGCCAATTTCAAACCAAATGTTGTCGGCTCAGCGTGCACACCGTGGGTACGACCCATCATGATAGTGAACTTGTGTTCTTTCGCTTTGTCAGCGATGATGTTGAGGAAGTTTTCAAGGTCCTTGCGGATGATGTCGTTGGCTTGTTTGTATAGGTAACCATAGGCCGTATCTACCACGTCAGTAGAAGTCAAACCATAGTGAACCCACTTACGTTCTTCACCAAGCGTTTCAGAAACCGCACGTGTGAAGGCCACCACATCGTGACGCGTTTGCTGCTCGATTTCAAGAATACGGTCGATGTTAAAGTCCGCTTTTTCGCGAATCAAAGCCACATCTTCCTTAGGGATTTCCCCCAACTCAGCCCAGGCTTCGTCAGCCAAGATTTCCACCTCAAGCCAAGCACGGTATTTATTTTCTTCAGTCCAAATGTTCGCCATTTCTGGGCGAGAGTAACGTTCGATCATATTATTATTTTCCTTTCTTTTTAAAAAATTTACAAATATTATCTACTTCTATTCAAAAGCTCTTTAGCTTTCTCTATCCTCAATTGCCAACTTGCTTTTTTATCCTCTTGTGAACTCCTTAAGATTGCTTCTTCTAAAATTAAAATCTCATCTGCATATTGTTTCAAACTACGAAAAGCTTTTGAATATTCATTATATAAGGCTGGCGCGTCATATCCTAAAACTCGAGCTCTATCATATAAAGCTATAGCCTGCTCTATTTCACCTTGTTTTCTTAGTTTTTGACCTTTCTGAAACAAAGGGAATCCTTGGTCAAATGCCTTATCAAAATCATTCAAATTATTAATTTTCTCAATTGGAATTCTATTATATGAACTACGTAAAGAATTAAAACTATACGACAAACCCTCATGACTAGGTAAACTTAATTGTTTTAAATATTTCCATACATCAATTAAATGATAACATGGGATTTTGCAACCAATTCTTTCCTCTGCATTTTTCATATTTACTTCATAATTGACAACAGAGTCATCAGATAGATAAATCCAAGAAGTAACTGATTTAGCAAAGCGAGTTTTCAAAATAGTTGAATTAATTTGTTTTAACCATCTTTGGACATCTGATAAATATTTATTGAATTCTCCGCCATAAACAATTGTAGCCTCTTGTTGTGAAATACTTCCTTCAACAAAATATACTTTTTGTAGCATAGCTAGTTCAACTTCATCAAAAGGCCTGTACTGGGCTTTAAAATAATGTTCATCAATTTCGCTTGCAAATAGTACAGGCGATGTCTCAAATTTATAAGGCGGCGTTGACAAAGCAGGTCCGTATCCATTATCACGTTTAGTATCAAACGGAATAATTCTATTTGTTAATCTATGCGTTGTTTCATTTAAGATTCTTTTGATTTCTGTAGACTCGTACTCAAGAGCCTCTTCTTCTGATAAATTATCTTTTAGAATTTCTACAACTGTCTCATACTGAGATCTTATTTTCTCTGCTTCGTACGCTCTATCGTGTTTGCCGTATGCTCTATCGCCTTTCCCTTTACCAATATAGAATATTTCTCCAGTATCCTTGATTTTCCAGGCATAAACATAATACTCGTTATTAAAAGAAGTTAGCGGATTGTTTCTGTCCGTTTCTTCAATTTGAATATTATTTCTATACAATAAAGAAGAATTTTTTGACTCACAAGTAAAACAAATACCTTCTTGATTGACTCTTAAGAATATTCCTTTTTCCCCACAAACTACACACTTAGCCATTATTTTTTCTCACTCAATATCCTCTCTCCTAATCAAAAAAGATGAAGAGTTTCTACTGTATTTAAATCCGTATCCATAGATATATTATAGATGTCTAAATAATTTCCGAATATTCAGGTATCGAAACTTGTATTCATCGAACTATTCCAATAAATGAGCTAACGATTCCTTAGTTATTTCTACTCCTTCCCATAAATACGAATTCCATTAATTCTCCAAAATCTCTGAATTCATCAAAAGTACGCTCATCGTTTTCAGGAAAATATAAATTATTTAATCTATAGTATTTTTTAACTTTTTCAATATCGTTAGAGAACTTATTTTTCACAGCCTTATAATACTGTTTAGCTTCCTCTATATTACTTGAAGTAAGAACGTTATTATTTTCATAATATTTTTTTGCTTGTTCGAAATTAGAATATAGTTTGCCCGATTCATTTTTATCTGTTCTACTATCACTAATTTTGTCAAGTAATAAATCATAAACATTATCGAACTTCCACAATTGAATACTCACTGTAAATTGGGTTGCAGAAACAGGAACTCCTCTTTTAACATAGTATTCCTCAGCTTCCTCTTGATTAGGATAATGTAGTTGGAGAAGTTTACTTTTCTCATTCTCTAACCAATTCAAAGCAGTCGATTTATTAAAAGTTTTAATAATTGATAAACAATATCTATTTGCAATTTGTAGATTAGCTTCACTATCATACAAATACTTTAAAGTCTTATATCTTATAATTGGGGGCAACAACGAAAATTCACGCATAACCTGAGAGGGAGATAATAAATTCATAGGATACTTCAAAAAGTAATCAATGAACAGATAAGCATATAAATCAAATAAGCCATCTTTTACTTGATTGAGCTCATTATTAGAAAACTCTTCTGTATGTTGAGTATGTGTCCCCTCGTTTCCTAATGGACGTATTCTTTCAATTATCTTTAGTAAATCTTCTTTCCTGTTTTCTTGAAGCCTATCTAATTCGTCTCTGAAATCTCTTTGAATTGTCCCTAACATTAATTTTCTATCACTTCCAACATTAATAATCTTTCTCACTAAGATTTCTGAAAACTGCCTAATTCCACTTATTTTCCCTCTTTTTGAGCTTTCAATATAAAAAGTATCGTGAATCAAATCACCAATCATTCGTTCATATTCAAGGCTATTAAAATCTACCATATCAAGCTCCCTATTCAAATTCTTCTTTCCCAATCCACACAGATGGATAATGATCCAGCGTATTCAAATCCGTATCCAGTGGGACATCATAGATAGCTAAATAGTTTTCAGGATATTGAGCCGTTAGCTCTTCATACTTCGCTTTCACTTTTTCGTGATCGCTACTAGCATACAAAACTTCGACGACTGCCCCCGTCTTATCTTTTTCAACAAATGCGTTGACGATGAGTTGAATCATAAAACCTCCTAAATCGAAATGCCCTTCATATTTGCTTCCAGAATGGGCATCTCAACACCTAACTCCTGACCTGTCTGATAAACACTTTGACAACAGTAGAAAATGTCCTGCTTATCATTGTGCAAGGTCATAATTTTTCGGGTCAGCTCATTTTTCGCAAACATGACTTTCATGGCTTTTCCTGCTATCCAAGCCGGGATTTTGTATGGCAATAGTTCTGCTTTGTAAAGCTTCAAATTCACACCACGCGCTTCTACGACTTTCAAAGCCTCTCGAATGGCCTTGATGGCCAATGATAATTCTGAAGAACTATTCATCAAGTTCAGAGCCAATTCTTCTGGATTTTCCAGATTTCCCGAACGTGCAGCTGTCGAAGTGACACCCGCATTAATCGCCATGTGAATCCAAATCCACTCGACCATATCATGAGGCACTTCCCACTTCAAATCTGCAGAAGTCAGTAAAGTCGTCAGATCAGTATAGTTAGAAATCTGTGCTTTTTGCTCACCTTCTAGCATTAAATGGTCAAACAAGACACCATCCAAATGGTCCTCCTGCATGTGACCTCCAGCTATTGGAAAAGCCAGAATATAGTCGTAATCTCCTGCCCACTCTTGGACATCTTTTCGTGTATTCCAGAAATTGCAGAAGAAAACGAGAGTGCCTTTGATATTATTTTTTCGCAAGGTCTCCACAGCTTCTTTGACAAGCCCATGGCGCACACTCAGAAAAATAAAATCATATTCTGAATCAGCTTCTGCCACATGAACCTCATAGGTGTCGTGTTTGTTTTCACCTTTGGAATGATAGCGACCATCTAGTAGATCAACCGACAACTCCTTCGGAGCTGTACTTTTCTTACTATCTCTCAGTACGTGTTCCACTTGATGGCCTGCTTTTTGAAAGGCGTAGGCATAAGTGGTCCCGATGACTCCAAGTCCTAGAATCGCTATTTTCACTTAAAAATCAATTCCTTTCCTTCAGTAGTTGTCTGGATTCTCTTGTTTAAGAAATGAGTTGAATCATATATTCCCCCCCATTCAATATAAATACTATTCTTCCTCAGAATCTTCGTAAACACAAAATTCAATCGAAAGTTTTATAGGGCGACTTGTTAATCCACAAGTCTTTATATAATCATAGACCTCATCATCATCGAGGATATGCTTTATAACTAGTCGATTATTTGTTATCTCTACAACATGAATCCCTTCTGTATCAGGAATTTCTGGAATCTCTACATCGTCCGCATAAGTAAATGTTAGAGTAGTAATATCATCTTCGAATACATCATCGAATTCTTCTACCATTTTAAAAATCTATCCCTTTCCATCAGTAGTTGTCTGGATTCTCTTGTTTAACAAAAGCGTTGACAATAATTTGAATCATAAACTGGTCTCCATTTAGCTTTAAAGATTATCATTTTCTGAGTCTTCATGTATAGAAAATTCAAATGAAATTCTCTCAGGATGTCTAGGCAGACCGTAACTACTCAGATAATCCTTAACTTCCTTCACGGAACAAGAATATTCTAAGACTAGCTGATTGCCAGCTCTGTCTAAAATATGAATCCCCTCTCTATCCGCAATCTCTGGAACAATCAAATCGTCCGTATAAGTCAGTGTTACGGTCGTTATTTCATCATCCAGCAACTCATCAAATTCTTCTGTCATTTCAAAAATCAATCCCTTTTCCAAACTCTTCAACCTTATCTGGTTCATCACTAAACAAAGTCACATGTCCCATTTTGCGGTTGTGCTTTGCTTCTAGTTTACCATATAAGTGGAGGTGAGCGCTTGGATTTTCTGTCACATATGTTTCAGCAGCTTCGACGTGTTGGCCGAGAACATTGAGCATGACAGCAGGCGCATGAAGGTGGATTGCTGGGAGTGGTGCTCCGAGAACACCCAAGATGTGGGTATCAAACTGAGAGAAGTCGCAGGCTTCAATTGAGTAGTGCCCTGAATTGTGTGGACGTGGGGCGATTTCATTGACAATGATGTCATCAGCTGTCGCAAACATTTCTACACAAAGCGTACCAGAGAGGTTCAGTTGTTCGCCGATTCGCACTGCCATGGCCTTGGCTTTTTCAGCTAGACTTTCTGAAATGCGAGCAGGCACAATGGTTTTTGAAAGAATGTTGTTGCGGTGGATATTTTCCTGAACGGGGAAAACCGTCACGTCCTTGCCATTTCCAGACACGATGACCGAAATTTCAAGATCAAAGTTGACAAATTCTTCCAAGACACAGTCTGCCGAGTCAGCTAGCGCATAGGCTTCTTCCAAATCTTCTTCTGAACGAATGACCTTCTGACCATGGCCATCGTAACCACCGGTCGCCGTCTTGAGAACATAGTTTTTCGAGAGGTCGATATCTGACAAGTCTTTGCTTGAGGTCACGACCTTGTAAGGAGCCACAGTGACTTGGGCCTTGTTGGAAAGAAAGTCCTTCTCAAAAATCCGGTTTTGGGAGATACGAAGCAGGTCTGTCCCTTGTGGAAGCTGTCCTTCTTTGATAACAGCATCCAAACCATCAGCATCCACATTTTCAAATTCATAAGTGAGAACATCACAGCGATCTGCCAACTGACGAAGGGCATCCACGTCGTCGTAAGGAGCTATGATGATTTCCGCCACACGAGAGGCTGGGCAATCAGCTGCTGGATCCAAGGCAATAACCTTGTGTCCCATGTAGATAGCTGAGATCGCCATCATCTGACCGAGTTGACCACCACCGATGATCCCAATGGTTTTAGTTGAGCTCATTTGTAGACTCCTCTGCGATTTTTCCTTGTTCTTCTGCGAAATCCGCTAACGCTGTCGCAATAGCCTGGTCCTCTACCGAAAGAAGGCGGAGGGCAAAGAGGGCCGCGTTAGTCGCACCTGCTTCACCGATCGCCATAGTTGCGACAGGCACTCCACCTGGCATCTGAACGATGGAATAAAGTGAATCTACACCGCTAAGGGCACGTGATTTGACGGGTACGCCGATAACCGGAAGGGTCGTTTTAGCTGCGACCATCCCTGGCAAGTGAGCTGCGCCACCCGCACCCGCGATGATGACCTTGATGCCACGGCTACGTGCTTCTTCGGCGTGTTTGAACATGAGGTTGGGCGTCCGATGGGCGGAAACAACTTTCTTTTCATAAGCGACACCGAAGTTATCGAGGACTTCAGCAGCTTTTTGCATGGTTGCCCAGTCAGATTTTGAGCCCATGATGATGGAAATTACTGGTTTCATTTTTAATCCTTTTTCTTTTTTTGATAATGGTCTTAGGTGGTGGGGACGGAAGCAAACCTTCGGTTTCATTCCTAAACTTTGAGTCTAAGGTCTCAAAGTTTCCCCCGACCAGAACAGATGCTGTTCCGGTCTTTTCACCACGGCGACCATTATCGGGTTTAGCGACTTCGTCGCGCTATTCTTGTACTTCTACTTTATCGCCTTGCTACCGATATCATTTCGATAGAAGAGGCCTTCTGTGTTTTGTTTGTTGAGTTCGTTGTAGATAATGTTTTGGCCGTCTTTGACGGTATCTGCTGTTGTGACGAGCATGTAGACACGTCCTCCGTTTGAAAGGAGGTCTTGACTATTTTCAGCGAATTTGGCACCAGCATAGTAAGTGATGATGTCGCCCTCTGTATTGGCTGGAAGCTTGACACCCTTCTCATAAGCGAGTGGGTAGCCGTTTGATGCTACAACTACGCCCAGTGTCACACCCTTGTCCGTCCAAGTAATGGCCGGCTCTTTGCCATCCAAAATATCAGTAATATTTTGTGCAAAATCAGATGTCAAACGAGGCAAGATAATTTGTGTTTCAGGATCGCCAAAACGAGAGTTGAACTCGATGACTTTCGGTCCATCAGCTGTCAAGATTAGCCCCGCGTAAAGGACACCAAGATACGGACGACCTTCTTTGATCATGCCTTCAAGAACTGGCTTGACAATGGTGTCAACCGCTGTGTCAACCACGCTCTGTGGCAAGTGAGGAACTGGCGCATAGGCACCCATTCCACCAGTGTTAGGACCCTTGTCACCATCGTAGGCACGTTTGTGGTCCTGAGCTGTTGGCATGATGTAGAACTTGTCCCCATTGACAAAGGCAAAGAGAGAGAACTCTTCCCCGTCAAGGAATTCCTCGATGATCACACGCGCACCAGAGTCCCCAAATTTATTGTCCAAAAGCATCTCGTGAGCGGCTTCGACGGCTTGCTCAACCGTCTCCGCAACGACGACACCTTTCCCAAGAGCTAAGCCGTCTGCCTTGACGACGATTGGAGCACCTTTTTCCTCGATGTAGGCCTTGGCTTCTTCGAAATCTGAAAAAGTCCCATAGGCTGCTGTCGGAACGTCGTATTTGACCATGATTTCCTTTGCAAAATCCTTAGACCACTCAAGCTCAGCCGCAGCCTTGGTCGGACCAAAGGCTTTGAGTCCAGCCGCATTGAAATCATCCACGATACCAGCTGCAAGGGCATCATCTGGACCGATAAAGGTCCAAGCAATATCGTTCGCTTTTGCGAAGTCAATCAGCTTAGAATGTTCGGAAATTCCGATATTGATTAAATCAAGACCGTCCAATGTCATCCCGTCATTACCAGGAGCCACAAAAACCTGCTCAACGTCTCTAGACTCCAACAATTTCTTAGCAATCGCATGCTCACGACCGCCAGATCCAACAACCAAAAGTTTCATCTCGAACCTCTTTTGCGAATTATTTTATTAAATTATATCATAATCGTTCGTTTTATTCTAATGATTTCAGCAAAAGTCTCCTATTTCCAGTAGAATCCAAACATTTTTTGCTATTTTCTCCTATTTCTCATTTTTTTCCGAATAGTATAGGTGAGACCTACTAATTGACGAAAAGGAGTATTATGCAAACGATCAAAAAATTTGTCGTACTGACTTGTGCGACATGGGGGATGCAAGCCTCTATTGCCCATGCAGATCAAGCGACCAATGCGATCTATGCCGAAAAAGGGCAGCTGATGATTCATCTTGGAAATGTCCCGGATAAGTATCATAAGATCCAAGTTCCCATCTGGTCTGACCAAAATGGCCAAGATGACCTGACTTGGTATCCTGTGGAACACAGTGACAAGGGATTTGACCTACAAGTGCCATTGACCAACCATTCTGATCAAGCCGGACTTTATCATGTCCATGTCTATGGGGTGGAGGCAAATGAACAGTTAACCGGTCTTTACCCTCTCACGACCAGAGTCCAGCAAAAAGACCTCGCCTCTTCCCAACCCAAGATTACGATCACACCCATCTCCTCACAAGAATTTGAGGTAGACCTAAAGTTGTTCGAAGACGTTGACGAGATTGTATTCCCCATCTGGTCTGAAGAAAATGGGCAGGATGATTTAGTCTGGTATCCCGCAAAGAAGATCGCACCTAGACATTTCCAACTGCGCTTTCAAGCTCAAAAACACAAGGGAAGCGGGCTATTTCACCTACATGTCTATCAGAAAAGCCAGGGACAACTAAAAGGGCTATTCCCCACTACATTTCAAGTAGAAAAGGCAAAGCCAAAGCTCACTCCACTCGCGACACATCCGGGAAACACCTACCCCATTGGTGAGTGCACCTGGGGAGCCAAAGAATTAGCCCCTTGGGCCCACAACTGGTGGGGAAATGGCGGCATGTGGGCAGCTAGCGCACGCGCTGCGGGATTCCGGACAGGAGACACTCCAGAGGTCGGTGCCATCGCCTGTTGGGACAATGGGGGATATGGCCATGTTGCCTTGGTTACAGACGTCGAACATGACCAAAAAATTCAGATCCAAGAGGCTAACTACAACGGCCATCGCTATATCGACAACTTCCGTGGTTGGTTCGATCCAACCAACCCCATCTGGGGAACCGTCACCTACATCTACCCAGATTAAGGTCTTCATAACCAGCAGAAAGGGAGTGGGAAAGAACTCAGACTATTTAAAAAAGGTTGAAAAGGTTCCCCAAACCTTTTCAATCTTCCCACCCCGCACAGCTTCAACAGTCTGGGAGACTGTTGAAGGTTGTGGATAAAGGAAACTTTGTTTCCTTCATTAGGTTATCTTTGGAGCTTAAAAAGCGAAAAAAGATTTAGGAAACTTGCTTCGCAAGTCCTATCCGCCACCTCAAAGCAGTGCTTTGAGCAATCAACCACTGCGTCTTGCAGTTATTCCTATCAAACATCAAAGGCTGGACATTTTTTGCCCAGCCTTTTTGATTAATGTCTAAAATGTCTGACTCCTGTAAAGATCATGGTCAAGCCGTATTTATCAGCCGCTTCGATTGACTCTTGGTCACGAACTGATCCACCTGGCTGGATGATCGCTTTAATCCCTGCTTTAGCGATTTCTTCCACATTATCTGCAAATGGGAAGAAGGCATCTGAAGCAAGAACAGCACCATCAAGATGGTCTTTGGCTTGGTCAATAGCGATGCGGACTGAAGCCACACGGTTGGTTTGACCTGGGCCAACACCAAGTGTCATGTGGTCGTTGGTCACGATAATACCATTTGATTTCACATACTTGATAGCTTTCCAAGCAAACTCAAGAGCTGTCGCTTCTGTCTCAGTTGGTTGGCGTTTGGTAACCACTTGCCAGTCAGCTGGACTTTCTTTCACAACGTCTTGGTTTTGAACGAGGAGACCACCAACAACACCAGTGTATTCTGCTTCCACTTCACTAGCATCTTGAGCGTCAAATGGTAGCTCAAGAATCCGCAAGTTTTTCTTCTTGGTAGTCAAGATTTCAAGCGCTTCGTCTGTGTAGCTTGGTGCAATGATGATTTCAAGGAAAACACCATGCATCTTCTTAGCTGTCGCAGCATCTACCTCGCGGTTGAGAACGACGATACCACCGAAGATGGATACTGGGTCAGACTCATAAGCGTAGTCCCAAGCAGTTTCGATGTCGTCAGCTTGACCAATCCCACATGGGTTCATGTGTTTCAAGGCCACAACGGTTGGACGGTCTTTGAAATCACGGATGATCCGGATAGCGGCATCCGCATCACGGATATTGTTGAAGGACAATTCTTTCCCATTCAACTGTTTAGCGGAAGCAATAGAGTAATCCGTTGGCAAAGCTTTTTGATAGAAGTCTGCATCTTGTTGAGGATTTTCCCCGTAACGCATTGGTTGCTTAAGATCATAAGTCAAAGTGAGTTTTTCAGGTTTTTCTTCACCCACTTGAGCAGTGAAATATTCTGCGATCAAAGCATCATAGGCTGCTGTATGACGGAAGACTTTCGCTGCCAAACGTTGGCGAGTTTCGTAACTTGTTTCGCCGTTTGCTGCCAATTCGTCAAGCACCACAGCATAGTCAGCAGGGTCTACCACAACCGTTACGCTAGCGTGGTTTTTCGCTGCTGAACGAAGCATGGATGGTCCACCGATATCGATGTTTTCAACCGCGTCAGCGTAAGTTACGTCTGGTTTGAGAATCGTTTCCTTGAATGGGTAAAGGTTGACCACAACAAGGTCGATCAACTCGATATTATTGTCCTTAGCAGCCTCTAGGTGACTATCGAGGTCACGACGAGCGAGCAGACCACCGTGGATATTTGGATGAAGAGTCTTCACACGACCGTCCATCATTTCTGGGAAACCAGTCACATCGTCGATGGCAATGGTATCTACCCCAGCATTGTCAAGGGCAATTTTAGTCCCACCTGTTGAGATGATGTCCCAACCGAGTTTTTTGAGTTCTTGGGCAAATTCAACAATACCCGCTTTGTCTGAAACACTAATTAGTGCGCGTTTAGTCATTCTATTCCTCTTTCTTTAGATCCAACCGCATAGCGACTTCGTTATTTTCTTCTATAAATCTTGTTTCCTGAAAACCCAAACTAGTCAGCAGGTACTTCATTTTTTCATTTCCAACTACATAATCTGCGATAATATGATTGCAAGCTCTATCCATCTGAGCCTCTTTGATCAGAGCTTCCAAGGCTTTTCGTCCATAACCTTTTCCTTGGTACTGCTGGCCAATCATTATCCGCCAGATAAAGTATTCTGCCTCATCCTTATCTATTTCCAACAGTAGAAAACCAACTACTAGCTCATTCCAATAGATTGCCATTGGAAACACATCCCCATTCTCTCGGTAGAGCCATGCGTCAGCTAAAGAACGCACATTGGGAGCTACAAAACGTGCTCGTTCATCAGCTTCAGATATTTTCAAATCCAGCACTGCCTGAAAACTGCTCTCATCTACTAACTTCAGATTAATCATTTTTCTCCTACCAAGATTACACAATCAAAACTTGATTTCCTTCTTACCTTCTCTCCACTCCCAAACGTTCCAAGACTTCTGGATAGAGTTTGTACTCTGTTTCATGGATGCGAGTTTCGAAAGTATCAAGGGTATCCCCTTCAAGGCGCGGCACGCGGACTTGTTTGATAACCTTACCAGTATCCACACCAGAATCCACCCAGTGAATAGTCACACCGCTCTCAGCAACACCTGCATTCCAAGCATCCTCAATGCCATGAGCACCTGGAAATTCAGGGAGATAAGCCGGGTGAATATTGATGATACGGCCTTCATAAGCTGCTAGCAAGGTTGGGCCAACGATTTTCATATAACCCGCCAAACAAACCAAGTCAATCTGGTGTTCATCCAAGAGTTTGACGATAGCTTCTTCATAAGCTGCTTTATTGTCAAATTCCTTGAGTTCATAGGCATGACTCACCACACCAAGATTTTTGGCCCGTTCTAAGACATAGGCATCACGATGATCTGAAAAAACAAATTCTACTGGAAAGTGTTCTGCAATCACCTGAAAGTTTGAGCCATTGCCAGAGGCAAAAACAGCGATTTTCATATTCGATACAAAGGGACGTTTCGGCTAGCCGAACAGTTTCGTAGAAAAATAGGAAATCATTGCTGGGTGCTTACCCACAGAATGATTTCTCTTTTTTCCTAGAAAATGAGTCCCGTGTTCAGTTAGGCTTGCTAACTAAACATTCCTTTCTACAATTTCTCCGTATAAAATGGTGATAGCACCATTATTTAATCACCACACTTGCGCCATCTTTCTTCACAATCCGACCGATTTCATAAACAGGTTCGTCAAGAAGTTCTTTGACACGTTCCACATTTTCTGGTTTCACTGCAAGCATGAGACCAATCCCCATGTTGAAGATTTCAAACATTTCTTCATGTTTAATTTGGCCATATTTTTCAAGAGCTTTGAAAATTGGAAGAACTGGGACTTTGCTTTCGTCAATTTCAGCAGCCAAGTCATCTGAGAACATACGTGGTACATTTTCGATGAAACCACCACCTGTGATGTGGGCAATTCCGTTGACCAATTCTTCTTTGATGAGTGGCAATGCTGCTTTGACGTAGATACGAGTTGGCTCCAAAAGAACGTCTTTAAGTTTCTTCCCTTCCAATTCTGGGAGAACTTCTTCACCTGTGTAATCCGCAAAGACACGACGAACAAGTGAGTAACCATTTGAGTGGATACCGCTTGAAGCAAGTCCAAGAATCACATCCCCTTCAGCTACTTTTGAACCGTCAATGATTTGAGATTTTTCTGCAACACCGACAGCAAACCCAGCCAAATCATAGTCATCTTCACCATACATACCAGGCATTTCAGCCGTTTCTCCACCGATAAGGGCTGCACCAGCCTGCACACAACCTTCTGCAACACCAGCAACGACTTGCTCTAATTTAGCAGGTTCATTTTTACCAGTTGCGATATAGTCAAGGAAGTAAAGGGGCTCCGCACCTGCAGCGATGATATCGTTAACACACATAGCCACACAGTCTTGACCGATCGTATCGTGTTTGTCGTACTTAATAGCAAGCATGAGTTTAGTACCGACACCATCTGTACCTGAGATCAAAACGGGCTCTTTGACACCTGTTTTTGAAAGGTCAAACATGCCACCGAAGCCACCGAGAGCTCCCATAACACCTGCGCGTTCCGTACGAGCCACGTGTTTTTTGATCCGTTCAACAACTTCATAACCTGCTTCAACATCCACACCAGACTGCGCATACGCATTTTTATTTGTCATTTGTTTCATTCCTTTTCTTTTGCACTGCTCTTAATAGAAAGAAGTATGTTCTTTCAAACTTTCCACATAGCGTTCTTCGTAGTCATACAAAGGCGTTGGATATTTTCCATCAAAGTAAGCCACACAAAGACCGCCATTTGGAGCATCTGTATCAATTCCAATAGAATCAATCAAGCCATCGATTGACAAATACGTCAAGCTATCTGCACCAATGATATCGCGTGTTTCCTCTACTGTATGATTGGCAGCAATCAATTCCTTACGTGTTTGAATATCGATCCCGTAGAAACATGGGTAGGCAAGGGCTGGGCTACCGATTGCTACGTGGACCTCTGTAGCTCCTGCTTCTTTCAATAGCTTCACAATTCGACGTGATGTTGTCCCACGTACGATAGAATCATCAATCATGACAACCCGTTTGCCTTTCACGACACCGGATACGGCAGAGAGCTTCATCCGAACCCCTTGCTCCCGTAGTTCTTGTGTTGGTTGAATAAAGGTCCGTTGGGTATATTGGTTTTTAATCAAGCCCATTTCATTTGGTAGGCCAGATTCTTCCGCAAATCCCATGGCTGCGCTAAGTGAAGAGTTCGGTACACCGACCACAATATCTGCTTCATGTTTGAATTCACGTGCCAATTGAGCCCCCATACGTTTACGAGCTGTATGGACATTGACCCCTTGGATATTGGAGTCTGGGCGGGCAAAGTAGATATACTCCATTGAGCAAACAGCCAATTGAGTATCTGTTGTATACGTATCATAAGTGATGCCATTATCATCGATAATTACGACTTCACCCGGATTTACATCCCGAATCCACTCTGCTCCAACCACTTCAAAGGCACAGGTTTCAGATGAAACCACAATAGCTCCGTTGGCCATTTTCCCAATCGAAAGAGGACGGAAACCATTTGGATCCAAGGCCGCAATCAGCTTATCTTCCAGCATGAGAAGATAAGCAAATCCACCTTTCACCGTGTTCAAGGCTTCTTTCACCTTACCCATGAAAGAGGGGTTGTGGCTCCGACGAATCAAGTGAGCCAAAATTTCTGAGTCAGAAGTTGAGCTAAAGATCGCCCCGTTATTTTCCAACTCCCGTTTGAGGGACTTAGCATTGGTCAAATTCCCGTTGTGGGCTAGTCCAAACTGGGTATCATGAAAGCGAAAGAGGAAGGGCTGGATGTTATCCACCGAAGCTTCCCCAGCTGTCGCATAGCGAACATGGCCAATCGCTCCCGTTCCTGTTAACTTATCCAAGTTAGCAGGATTTCGAAATACTTCTGAGAGAAGACCCGTATCACGATACCGTTTTAGTTGACCCGCATCATTCGAAAGGATCCCCGCCCCTTCTTGACCACGGTGTTGAAGACTGTGTAATCCGAAATAAGTCAGTTTTGCAGCATCTGGGTGTCCCCAGATCCCAAAAATACCACATTCTTCATTAAGAGATTTAACTTCGTATGTCATTTTGTATACCTTTTATTTTCCAGTAAAGTATTTAACCGCTGATGCAAAGAGATGTTGATCTTTATTTCCTGGAATATTTTGGAAGAGACCGTTTTCGAAACGTTCTGAGTGACCCATCTTCCCAATAATTTGACCGTTCTTACTTGTGATACCTTCAATCGCATTGACAGATCCGTTAGGATTATATTTTGAATCCATGCTTGGTTTCCCTTCGAAGTCAACATATTGGGTAAAGATTTGACCATTGTCACGAAGCTCTGCAAATTCCTCAGCTGTCACGACAAATTTACCTTCACCGTGTGATACT
>JAWGXY010000036.1:0-16071 GCA_032572035.1 Streptococcus parasanguinis | reverse complement strand
CTAGATGGATCTCGTAGATCAGTCCTAGGTTATAGACATCTAACTCAACATCGGTATCAAATACAAGCTCCAATTTTTCGATTAACGGCTTCTCTAGTGCCAGGGCGCGGTCATTGATTTTGATATCCTCTCTCATCGCAAGATCCTTTCAGTGTAGTATGGCTTCCATTTTCTCATAATTCGGCTGATAAGGCAAGAAGAGAAAGAGGTTTTGAACGTGTCGAACGAAGGAAATTCGGTCCAGCTTCCATTTCTCTTCGAATTTATGGTAAAATAGAGGCAAAAGTAAGACAAAGGATGAAGGCTATGAAATTACAAAAACCAAAAGGGACCCAGGATATCCTTCCTGGGGATTCAGCGAAATGGCAATATGTAGAAGGCTTTGCACGCAAGGTCTTTGCGCGATACAATTATGATGAAATCCGCACACCGATCTTCGAACATTATGAAGTCATCAGCCGTTCAGTAGGGGATACGACGGATATCGTTACCAAAGAAATGTATGACTTCTATGACAAGGGAGACCGTCATATCACGCTTCGTCCAGAAGGAACAGCTCCTGTTGTCCGCTCGTATGTAGAAAATAAACTCTTTGCGCCTGAGGTACAAAAACCAAGTAAGTTCTATTACATAGGCCCAATGTTCCGCTATGAACGTCCTCAAGCAGGTCGTTTGCGTCAATTCCACCAAATTGGGGTAGAATGCTTTGGATCGAGCAATCCTGCAACGGATGTCGAAACCATTGCCATGGCAGCGCAATTCCTGAAAGAACTAGGAATTGACAATGTAACCTTGCACTTGAACACCTTGGGAAGCCCTGCTAGTCGTCAGGCTTATCGTCAAGCCTTGATTGATTACCTCTTGCCAATGAAGGATCAATTGTCTAAGGACAGCCAACGTCGCTTAGAAGAAAATCCGCTTCGTGTCTTGGATTCAAAAGAAAAAGAAGACAAGGCGGCGGTTGAACAGGCTCCTTCCATCCTAGACTATCTTGATGAAGAAAGCCAAGCGCATTTTGATGCGGTTCGTCGGATGTTAGAAGACTTGGGGGTAGCCTATGTCATCGATACCAATATGGTGCGTGGCTTGGATTACTACAACCACACGATTTTTGAGTTCATTACAGAAATTGAAGGCAATGAATTGACAGTCTGTGCAGGTGGTCGCTATGATGGTTTGGTGGAATACTTCGGTGGCCCTGCGACAGCTGGTTTTGGATTTGGGATTGGTCTGGAACGGATTCTTCTCGTTCTTGAAAAGAAAGGCATTGCATTACCGATCGAAACAGGATTAGATGCTTATATTGCCGTTCTAGGAGATGAGGCCAATGAAGCAGCGCTTAGCTTGGTTCAAGCCCTTCGAATCCAAGGTTTCAAGGCAGAACGTGACTATCTTGGACGTAAGCTCAAGGCACAATTTAAGTCAGCAGATGTCTTTGCGGCCAAAACCTTGATTACCTTAGGAAGCAGTGAGGTTGAAAGCGGTCAAGTCACTGTGAAAAACAACCAAACTCGTCAAGAAGTAACGGTAGCTCTTGAAAGCTTGAAGAAAGACTTCCCATCTGTTTTAGCAGAGTTGGGATTGGCTTGATCGAACGGGAAAGACAAGGGTAAACAAGATTTATCTGGGAGTAGGGGCAAAATGGTTGCTCCTGCTCTCTTTTATCTTGATTCTGTTTGCCGACCTTTGCCAAGATTTGGCGAAAAGCCGTTAAATTTTCTGACATTTATGATATAATGAGAAGACTACTAGTAAAGGAATGAAACAGTCATGACATTAGTTTACCAATCAACACGAGACGAAAAAAATACTGTAACAGCTAGTCAAGCCATCCTTCAAGGTTTGGCAACAGATGGCGGCTTGTTTACTCCGGTCTCTTATCCTCAAGTGGAGCTAGATTTTAACACCCTCAAAGACGCTTCTTACCAAGAAGTGGCCAAGCTTGTCTTGTCAGCCTTCTTGGATGACTTCACAGCAGAAGAGTTGGACTACTGTATTTCTCATGCCTATGACAGCAAGTTTGATACTCCAGCCATTGCTCCGCTTGTCAAACTTGATGGTCAATACAACGTGGAACTTTTCCACGGTTCAACCATAGCCTTTAAAGATATGGCTTTGTCGATCTTGCCTTACTTTATGACGACAGCAGCTAAAAAGCACGGTTTGGAAAATAAAATTGTCATCTTGACGGCGACTTCTGGAGATACAGGAAAAGCTGCTATGGCAGGTTTTGCTGACGTCCCAGGAACAGAGATCATTGTCTTTTATCCAAAAGATGGTGTCAGCAAGGTGCAAGAATTGCAAATGACGACTCAAACTGGGGACAATACCCATGTCATTGCGATCGATGGAAACTTTGACGATGCCCAAACCAATGTCAAACACATGTTCAATGATGTGGCGCTCCGTGAAAAATTAGCAGCCAACAAGATGCAATTCTCATCAGCCAACTCTATGAACATTGGCCGTTTGGTGCCTCAGGTTGTCTATTACGTATACGCCTATGCGCAATTGGTCAAGACAGGCCAAATCACAGCGGGAGAAAAAGTCAATTTCACTGTTCCAACAGGAAACTTTGGAAATATCTTGGCAGCTTTCTATGCCAAACAAATCGGTCTTCCAGTTGGAAAATTGATCTGTGCGTCAAATGAAAACAATGTCTTGACAGACTTCTTCAAAACACATGTCTATGATAAGAAACGTGAGTTCAAGGTGACCACCAGCCCATCAATGGATATCCTGGTCTCTTCAAACTTGGAACGCTTGATTTTCCACTTGGTAGGCAATGATGCCACAAAGACCAAAGAGTTGATGGAAAACCTCGTTGCAACAGGTCAGTACCAGTTGTCCAACTTTGATGCAGACATCTTAGATTTGTTTGCGGCTGCATACGCAGATGAAGCAGAAACTGCTGCAGAGATCAAGCGGGTCTATGAAGCGTCTGATTACATTGAAGACCCTCATACCGCCGTAGCATCAGCCGTTTATCAAAAATACCGGACCCAAACAGGGGATACTGCTAAAACAGTCATTGCCTCTACAGCAAGTCCTTATAAGTTCCCAGTTGTAGCAGTAGAAGCGGTGACAGGCGAGACAGGTCTAGGCGATTTCGAAGCCTTGGCTAAATTACACACACTCTCAGGTGTTCCTGTGCCACCGGCTGTAGACGGCCTTGAAACTGCACCGGTTCGCCATCGTACAAGCGTGGCAACCAAAGACATGCAAGCAGCCGTAGAAGACTACTTGGGACTTTAATTCTTCCTATTAGAAAGATCAAAAGAGCCGTTTGGCTCTTTTATATACTCATGAATTCATACAAAAAAATCTTAAACATTGCCCTTCCTGCCATGGGTGAAAATTTCTTACAAATGCTGATGGGCATGGTGGACTCTTATTTAGTGGCTCACCTGGGCTTGGTTGCCATTTCAGGTGTTTCCGTCGCAGGAAACATCATCACCATCTATCAAGCCATCTTTTTGGCACTGGGTGCAGCAGTTGCCAGTGTCATGTCTAAAAGCTTGGGTGAAAAAAATCAAGACCACATTGCCTACCATGCGACAGAGTCCCTAAAGGTGACCTTGTTGGTGAGTGCTCTCTTAGGAGGGGCTTCGCTGTTGTTTGGACGCCAGATGATTTCGCTGTTGGGAACGGAAGCTGCAGTCGCCGAAAGTGGGGGGATTTACCTTTCCTTGGTCGGCGGGACCATTGTTCTCTTAGGATTGATGACGACCTTGGGCTCCTTGGTTCGGGTGGCCAACAATCCACGTATTCCCATGTATGTCAGCTTGTTGACCAATGTTTTGAATGCTTTATTCTCCTCTGTGGCTATTTTCCTTTTTGGTTGGGGCATTGTCGGAGCAGCTTTGGGGACTGTGCTAGCCCGTCTGGTTGGGGTCATCCTCTTGTGGCAAAAAGTCCAGTTACCCTTTGCCCCCCTTGGTTGGGGATTGGATCGTAAGCTCTTGAACTTAGCGCTTCCAGCTGCCGGAGAACGGCTGATGATGCGAGCTGGAGATGTGGTGATCATTGCGATCGTGGTTGCTTTTGGGACTGAGGCAGTCGCCGGAAATGCCATCGGAGAGACCTTGACCCAGTTTAACTACATGCCGGTGTTTGGAGTGGCCACAGCGACGGTCATGCTCGTAGCACGAAGCCTCGGTGAAGGGGATTTTGAGCAGATTGACCGCCTTCGAAAGCAGTCTTACTGGCTGTCCTTTGTATTGATGTTGCCCATTGCTCTGGGGATCTTTTTTGGGGGCACCCTTCTGACCCATCTCTACACACAAGATGCGAAAGCGGTAGAAGCTAGCCTATCGGTTGTCCTCTTTTCTTTGTTAGGAACACCCTTTACAGCAGGAACAGTCATCTATACTGCTGTTTGGCAAGGCTTAGGAAATGGGAAACTTCCATTTTATGCAACGACCATTGGCATGTGGGTCATTCGAATTGGAGCCGGTTATCTGCTTGGAGTAACCCTTGGCTTGGGTCTTCCAGGTGTCTGGACGGGGACGCTGCTGGACAATGGTTTCCGTTGGCTGTTTTTGAGTCAACTTTATAGACGAAAAGTAGGAGAGAGAACATGACAAAACGAGCTTTTATTTGGGATTTGGATGGGACCTTACTGGATTCCTATGATGCTATTCTGGCGGGTCTTGAGGAGACCTATGCATCTTATCAGCTTCCCTTTGACCGATCCAGCATTAAAGACTATATCTTGAAGCATTCGGTTCAAGATCTTTTAGTAGCGGTGGCAGCAGAGTATCAACTGGATGTGATGGACTTAAATCATCGCCGAGCAGAAAGTCTAGCAGAGAAAAATGCCCAGGTCCTTCTGATGGAGGGAGCGCGTGATGTCCTATCCTGGGGACAAGAAGCTGGAATTGAGCAGTTTGTCTATACCCATAAGGGAGAAAATGCCTTGGTCATCCTGCGGGACTTGGGCTTGGAATCTTTTTTTACAGAGATTTTGACCAGTCAAAGTGGTTTTGCCCGCAAGCCTGACCCAGAAGCTGCCATCTATCTGATGGAGAAGTACGGGTTGCATCCAGAAAAGACCTACTATATTGGGGATCGGAGCCTGGATATTGACTTTGCAAGAAATAGCCAGATTCAGAGTATCAATTTCTTGGCGTCTGACTATCAAGGTAATCATCAGATGAACACCTTACTAGATATTCCAGTTATTTTAAACGCTGAAAAGAATCTGTAAAGAATTTGTTTTCATTTTGAAATAAAGTCGTAAGCTTTCTTTAAGAAATGTCCGCTATAATAGAACCATAAACAAAGACCTCCTAACTTTGTTTAGAAAAATCCTAAAACTTTTCTTTTTCATAATAATCTCCCTAAGAGTCGCCAAATCAGGCGGCTTTTTTTGTGTGAAAGAATAGTGCAAGCTCTTTTCCTTGCTAGGATAGAAGAAAAAGTTTATAATTGACCTATCAATTATTGATTTATCAAAAATAATACGGAGAAGGAATATGGCAGAAATAAATGATTTGCTCTACCAACTACGTTTGGCAGATCAATCAACTACGCAACTCTTTGAAAAGCGCCTAGGGATTAGCTTAACACGTTATCAAATTTTGCAGGATTTATTAGAACAAGCACCTTGCAATCAGATCGCGGTTCAGGAGCGCTTGCAGATTGATCCAGCGGCTTTAACCCGGCATTTCAAAATATTGGAAAAGGAAGGATTTGTCCATCGGAGTCGAAATCCAAAGAATCAGCGGGAAATCTTAATTCATTTGACGGATACGGCCTATAATCGTTTGGTCAAACAACCCCCTCGCCATCATGTGGCGGTGAAAGAACAGATGAGTCGGATTTTAACTGCTCAAGAACAAGAGCAATTTTCTTACCTGCTGGACAAATTAGTATCTGGCATTGAACAAATAACAGTTGAATAAAAAGGAGAATCTACGATGTCATTACTGACGATTATTTTAGCAAGTCTTGCTGCACTGGAGCATTTGTATATTTTTTATTTGGAGAGCATCAGAACCACATCTGATACCACAAGTCGGGTTTTCAACATGGATAAAGAAGAACTCGCTCGCCCATCTGTGACCTCTTTATTTAAGAATCAAGGGATATACAATGCCTTGATTGGGGTGTTCCTCTTGTATGGATTGTTTGTCTCTAAAAATAGTGAAGTTGTTACAATTTTTGTTCTCTTTATTATTGGAGCTGCTACCTACGGTGCGATGACAGCCAATAAAAAGATTATCTTGACCCAAGGTGGTTCTGCAATTTTGGCTTTGTTGAGTATTCTCTTTTTAGGATAAAAAGGACGGGCCACTAGGGCTCTTTAAGCTGATTTTATTAAATAAGTGTAGAAAAAAGTATAAAAAAAGACTAAAAATTTTATTGACTTTCTAAGAAAAAGGGTTATAATGGTAGCAACAGAAAAGTAATGAGTCGGCTATTTTCAGGGAGCTTGTGGGAATTGTGAACAAGCAATAGCGACTGATGAAAATTGGACTGTTATGATCAATGAATTCTAACCCATGTGAATTCGGTTGGCACCCCTTACCGTGCAACTCCTTGATAGAGGAGATAGAGATGTAGGGAAAGACCAGCTATTTTTCCCTATAAAAGAGGTGGCACCGCGGACACTACGCCCTCACACAGTTTTTGTGTGAGGGCTTTTCTATGTGCCTTAGCAAGCGGGCACATTGATCCCAAAGCGAGAATAGAGCGATGGGATACCCTTGATCGCCTTAGCAAGCGAAGCGGGGGTCAGTTGAATTCATTAGAACAGAAGGGTTTTAGAAGAGAGGTTTCTGATATGAAAAAAGTTTTATCTGCTGATGTGTTGAGTCCAATTTTGGCTTATATGCGTTTGGATGCGCCCCATAAAATGATCTTGGAGTCGATCCCTCGCGAAAAAGAGAATGCGCGTTTTTCAATTATAGCCTATCGGCCAGTCAGTGAAGTCAAGTTTGAACATGGTGTCCTCTATTACAATGATCAAATTGTCGAAGAGGATCCTTTGGACTTTTTGAATCGCATCACGGTCAAAACGAAAACTTCTGAAGAGCTTCCTTTTAACGGTGGGGCGATTGGATTTGTCGGCTATGACTTGATTGGCCTCTATGAGAACATTGGTTCCATTCCTGAAGATACGATCGGCACACCAGATCTTCACTTTTTCTTATATGAGAGCTATGTGATTTTTGACCACAAAAAGGAAAAGGTCTATGTGGTGGAAGAGAACCTCTATAGTGGACGGAGTGAAGCAGAGCAAGCGTCGAGCTTGGAGCAAGTATTAGCACAATTGGCAAGACCTGCAAAAGAAGAGTTTCAGGACAAGGACCTGCATGCGCTTCATTTCCACAATCATTTGGAGCAAAAAGAGTTTGAGGAAATGGTGGCCCTAGCGCGGGACTATATTCGAAAAGGAGATATGTTCCAATGCGTGCTCAGTCAACGTTTTTCAGCTGATTTTTCAGGTAAACCATTGGATTATTACCGCAATTTGCGTGTGACCAACCCTTCGAATTATCTCTACTTTTATGATTTTGGGGAGTACCAAATTATTGGTGCCAGTCCAGAAAGTCTGGTGTCGGTCAAGGATCGAGTGGTGACAACTAATCCCATTGCGGGCACACGTCCCAGAGGGATCGATGAAGAGGCTGATCGGCAATTGGCAGCTGATTTGACAGGGGATCCAAAAGAAGTCGCAGAACACCGGATGTTGGTAGATCTAGGGCGAAATGATATTGGTCGTATCGCTCAAAATGGGTCAGTTGAAGTGACCAAATATATGGAAGTGGAATTCTTCCGTTATGTCATGCACCTGACCAGTGTGGTCAAGGGGCAATTGCTTCCTGGACTAGCCTCCATTGAGGCTCTGAAGGCAACTCTTCCAGCTGGGACCGTTTCGGGGGCTCCCAAAATTCGAGCCATGAAGCGAATCTATGAGGCAGAAAAAGAGAAACGAGGCGTCTATGCGGGTGCTATTGGCTATCTCTCTGTGACGGGGGATCTCGATTTTGCTATTGCGATTCGAACCATGATCCTCAAAAATAAGAAGGCTTATGTGCAGGCTGGAGCAGGAATCGTTTATGATTCGATCGCTGAAAATGAATACCAAGAAACCGTCAATAAGGCAAAATCGATGACAAGGATTGGAGAAGAAGGATGATTTTATTAGTCGATAATTACGATTCATTTACCTATAATTTAGCACAGTATATCGGAAAATTTGATGAGGTCCAGGTGCTTCGAAATGATGATCCGGATCTGTACCAAGTTGCCCAAGAAGCAGATGCCTTGGTCTTTTCTCCAGGTCCAGGTTGGCCAAAGGATGCGGGCAAGATGGAGGAGATGATCCGAGATTTCGCGGGGGTCAAACCAATCTTGGGGATCTGCTTGGGGCATCAAGCGATTGCGGAAGTTTTTGGAGGGCGTTTGGGATTGGCGTCACAGGTCATGCATGGCAAACAAAGCCAGATCCAGCTAGAAGCTCCCTCTCCTCTATACGCGGGTGTCGCAAAAGAAGTCCCAGTCATGCGTTACCATTCGCTGACGATTGAAGACATGCCAGAGGGTTTTGTCATTACCTCTCGGACGACGGATGATCAAGCGATTATGGGAATTCAACACCGCAGCTTACCGATTTATGGTTTTCAATACCATCCAGAAAGTATCGGGACGCCAGATGGGCTCAAGACCATCGAAAATTTTGTCAAACTAGTCAAGGAGCGGAAGATGAAACAAGTGCTTGCAAAAGTAGCGGAAGGAATGGATATAACCGGTGCAGAGTTAGAAGCTGCTATGGAGGAAGTCGTTGCTGGTCGTGCTTCAGAAGCACAGGTAACGGCCCTTCTTCTAGGTCTCAAAATGAAAGGAGAAACGGTTGAAGAGCGGACGGCTATTGCAAAAGTGATGCAGGCCTATGCAGTCGCTATTCCTACAGAAGTTCAAGGAGCAATGGACAATTGTGGAACGGGGGGCGATCGTTCGTATAGTTTCAATATTTCAACAACAGCTGCCTTCGTTCTTGCTGGTGGTGGCATCAAGATGGCGAAACACGGAAATCGTTCGATCTCTTCCAAATCTGGTTCTGCGGATGTATTAGAAGCTCTAGGGATTAACCTTGATTTGGGCCCAGAAGACTTGGGACGAGTTTTTGAAAAGGCGGGAATTGTCTTCCTATTTGCCAAAAATCTGCACCCTGGCATGCGCTATATTATGCCCGCTCGCTTGGCGCTAGGGGTCCCAACAGTGATGAACTTAACTGGTCCTCTTATCAATCCGATTCCTCTAGAAAGCCAGCTATTGGGAACCAGTCGTCCCGATATGCTGGAAAGTACGGCGGAGATTCTAAAGAATTTGGGTCGGAAACGCGCAGTGGTGGTGAGTGGCCCACAAGGTTTAGACGAGGCAGGCCTTGATGGGGAAACCCAGCTCGCTATTCTGGAAAATGGACAAGTTACCTTATCCAGCTTTCAACCAGAAGATATAGGAATGGAGCGCATTGAAATTGATCAAGTACGAGGTGGAGACGCCAAACGCAATGCGGAAATTTTGCTCAGTGTCTTGAAGAATGAAGCGAGTCCCTTCTTAGAGGTGACTGTCTTGAATGCTGGCCTTGGTTTTTATGCCAACGGCAAGGTAGATTCTATCAAGGAGGGGATTTCCTTGGCACGTGAAGTGATTGCCAGTGGGGCTGCCCTTGAGAAATTGAGATTATTACAGGAGTATCAAAAATGAGTCAAGAATTCTTGCCAAAGATTCTAAAGGAAAAGGCGCGTGAAGTGGCTGCGATGAAAGAAGAGGAACTCCAACCTTTGCGTGAGACCTACCGCTTGTATGATTACCTAAAGAGTCATCCAGAAAAGCTTCAGGTCATTGCGGAAGTGAAAAAGGCCAGCCCGAGTCTGGGAGATATTCATGTTGATGTGGATATCGTCGCGCAGGCTAAGACTTACGAAGAAAATGAGGCCGTGATGATTTCTGTCTTGACCGATCAAGTTTTTTTCAAGGGCAGTATCGAGTATCTCCGGGAAATATCTAGTCAAGTGCGTATTCCCACCCTCAATAAAGATTTTATTGTGGATGAAAAGCAAATAATTCGGGCACGAAACGCAGGGGCGACCGTGATCTTGTTGATTGTTGCAGCCTTATCAGAGACTCGTCTGCAAGAGCTCTATGAGTTTGCGACCCATCTTGGCCTGGAGGTCTTGGTGGAGACCCATAATCTGACAGAACTAGAGGTAGCTCACCGGATTGGTGCTCAGATCATCGGGGTCAATAATCGCAACTTGGTGACCTTTGAGACAGATCTTCATACAAGCCTTGAATTGGCGACCAATTTTGAACAAGAACCGGTTTACATCTCTGAGTCTGCTATTTTCGCAGCAGCAGACGCGCGCATGCTGGCTCCTTATTTTAATGGCATTCTCGTTGGGACAGCCCTCATGAAGGCAGACAATGTGGCTGAAAAAGTAAAGGAGTTGCAGATTGACAAAGGTTAAAATTTGCGGATTGTCCACTCCGGAAGCTGTCCAGACAGCTGTTGAGGCCGGTGCGGACTACATTGGTTTTGTCTTTGCACCAAGCAAACGGCAAGTGACGCTGGAGCAAGCTCGGCAGTTGGCTACAGATATTCCAAAGAGGGTTCAAAAAGTCGGTGTTTTTGTATCACCACAAAGAGAAGAAGTGGAGCAAGCTTGCCAAGTTGTAGGGTTGGATCTGATACAAGTGCATGGGCCGATAGATGATACCATCTTGCAAGAGCTTCCCCAACAGACGATTCGTGCTGTTCAAGTGGGGAAAGATGCAGCTCTTCCTGAGACCAGTGCCGATTATCTGCTCTTTGATGCTCCTGTAGCAGGAAGTGGAGAGACTTTTAACTGGCAAGAACTCGAAAGTCAAAACGTTACAAAGCCCTTCTTTATTGCAGGAGGCTTGACGGAAGACAATGTAGCAGATGCCATTCGCTTCTTTCATCCTTATGCGGTGGATGTATCCAGTGGGGTCGAGACAAATGGAATAAAAGATCAAGAAAAGATAAAACGATTTATAGAAAGGGTCAAGCATGGCATATAAACAACCAGATAAAAACGGATTTTACGGGCGGTTCGGGGGACGATTTGTCCCTGAAACCTTGATGACAGCAGTTTTAGAATTAGAAGAAGCCTATAGAGAAAGTCAAGCAGATCCTTCTTTTCAAGCAGAATTGGATCACCTTTTGAAACAATATGTCGGTCGGGAAACACCGCTCTATTACGCTAAGAATCTTACCAAGTATGTCGGCGGAGCCAAGATTTTTCTTAAAAGAGAAGACCTCAACCACACAGGGGCTCATAAAATTAATAATGCCCTAGGACAGGTTTTGTTGGCACACCGGATGGGCAAAAAGAAGATCATCGCAGAAACAGGAGCTGGCCAGCACGGTGTTGCAACAGCAACAGCTGCTGCTTTATTTGATATGGAATGTACCATTTACATGGGGGAAGAAGATGTCAAACGCCAAGCCCTCAATGTCTTTCGGATGGAGTTATTGGGCGCTAAGGTTCAATCAGTAACAGATGGTTCACGTGTTCTCAAGGATGCGGTCAATGCTGCCCTTAGAGCCTGGGTAGCAAATGTGGAGGATACCCACTATATCATGGGTTCTGCTCTAGGACCTCATCCATTCCCAGAGATTGTCCGTGATTTTCAAAGTGTCATCGGTCGAGAAGCCAAACGCCAATTTGCAGAGCAAAATGATGGTGCATTACCAAATGCAGTTTTAGCCTGTGTAGGAGGCGGATCGAACGCCATTGGCCTCTTTTATCCTTTTGTTGAAGATACATCTGTTGCCATGTATGGGGCAGAAGCTGCTGGGCTTGGAGTAGATACAGACCAGCATGCAGCAACCTTGACCAAGGGGCGTCCGGGAGTCCTTCACGGTGCCTTGATGGATGTTTTACAGGATGCCCATGGACAGATTTTAGAAGCCTTCTCGATTTCAGCAGGTCTCGATTATCCTGGGATTGGGCCAGAGCATTCTTATTTCCATGATATCAAGCGGGCAACCTATGTGCCTGTGACAGACCAAGAAGCCCTAGAAGCCTTTCAATTGCTTTCAAAAGTAGAAGGAATCATTCCAGCTCTGGAATCGAGCCATGCTATCGCCTATGCAGTGAAATTGGCCAAGGAGATGGGGCCTGAAAAATCCATGATCGTTTGCTTATCAGGTCGTGGGGATAAAGATGTGGTACAAGTCAAAGACCGCCTAGAACAAGAGAGAGGAGAGTAAGATGGGAAAGACCTTAACAGAGCATTTACAAAAGCTGAAAGACCAGCAGCAAGGAATCTTTGTTCCTTATATTATGGCAGGAGATCATGAAAAAGGCTTAGCAGGTTTGCAGGAAACCATCCAATTTTTGGAGGAGCTTGGTGTCTCAGCTATTGAGGTTGGCATTCCTTTTTCAGATCCGGTGGCAGATGGCCCTGTGATTGAAGAAGCAGGATTACGAAGTTTAGCCCATGGGACGACAACAGAGGAACTGGTGCAAACGATCCAGCGTCTGGAGACAAGTGTTCCTTTGGTCATCATGACCTATTTCAACCTCTTGTTCCAATATGGGCTCGAAAACTTCTTTAGAGATGTAGAAGGAACAGCGGTCAAGGGAGTGATTATTCCGGATCTTCCTCATGAGCATGCGGATCTGGTAGAGCCTCTATTAGTGGATAAAGACATCGCTTTGGTGCCGCTAGTGAGCTTAACCACAGGAATCGAGCGCCAGAAGAAATTGATCCAAGATGCAGAAGGATTTATCTATGCCGTTGCCGTCAATGGAGTGACGGGGAAAGCTGGTAGCTATCGAGATGATTTGGATCACCACTTGGCCCAATTACATGAAATAGCGTCTATTCCTGTTTTAACAGGTTTTGGAGTTTCCAGCATGGAGGATGTTCACCGTTTCAACAAGGTCTCAGATGGGGTTATTGTGGGGTCCAAAATCGTTAAGGCTCTCCACCAAGGGGAGACAGACGCCATTGCTCGTTTTATTTCTCAAGCAGTGAAGGGTTAGAAGCTTCATTCCATTCATCATCAGCTTGATTCTCCTAGATCAAGCTCTTTGTCTACTATTTTAAACATTCCCCTCGTTGGTCTTTACAAACGAGGCTTTCTCGTTACAATAGAGGTAGTAACAAGAAAAGAGGAGAAGAGAATGATAAGCCTTGAAGAGATTGATCAAGTCATCCAGTCAGGTCCTTTTGAACCCACCTGGGACTCTCTTAGCCATCAAGTCTGTCCGGATTGGTATCGGGATGCCAAATTTGGAATGTTTATCCACTGGGGTGTCTACAGTGTACCTGCCTTTGGTTCAGAATGGTATTCGCGAAATATGTATATACAAGGGAATCCTTGTTATGACTATCATCGAGAGCATTTTGGAGACCAGGCCGGCTTTGGCTACAAGGGTCTCATTCCTCTTTTTACAGCCGATCGCTTTGATCCGGCATCTTGGCTAGATCTCTTTCAAAAAGCGGGAGCCCAGTATCTTTTTCCAGTTGCGGAGCACCACGATGGTTTTCAGATGTATGCCTCTACTCTCTCGCCTTATAATAGTTTAGAAATGGGGCCGAGACGAGATGTCTTAGGAGAGCTGAGGGAGGAAGCAGAAAAACGTGGCCTGCACTTCTGTACGTCCTCTCACCGGGCAGAACACCAGTTTTTCTTTTCACATGGCAAGGAATTCACTAGTGACATTCCGCAAGAAGTCCCAAGAGACAGCCTTTATTGGCCAGCGGAGCCAGAGCCCAAAGATCATTTTGATCTGACTTCCAAGCCTTATCCAAGCAAAGAATTCTTGGAAGATTGGCTTTTGCGAACCTGTGAACTGGTGCGGGACTACCAACCAGAGCTCCTATATTTTGACTGGTGGATCCAGCATGAGAGTTTCCGTCCCTACTTGATGCGCTTTTTGGCTTATTATTACAATCTAGCAGCACAAGAGGATTGCGAGGTGGCCGTTTGTTACAAACAGGATGCCCTACCTTTTGGTTCAGGAATCGTCGAGATGGAGCGGGGGGGCTACGGGGAGACGCAAGCTTTTCCGTGGCAAATGGATACCGCGATCGCCCGTAATTCTTGGTGCTATACCCAGGATCTAGCCTACAAGACCAGTAAGGAATTGCTACAAAATTTAGTTGATGTTGTGGCAAAAAATGGCAATCTTCTGCTCAATATTGGACCCAAGGCAGATGGCACGATCCCTGAGCAAGACCAAGACATCCTCACAGAGATCGGGGACTGGCTGGTGGTAAATGGAGAAGCCATTTATCAGAGTCGGCCTTGGCGGGTGTCATCAGACGGACCGACCGAGGCCCAGGAAGGTTCCTTCTCAGATGGGCAAGCGCCACTCTATACCAGCCAAGATTTCCGCTATACCATGCGTGATGGTTTTCTTTATGCTATCCAGCTGGAACCAAGTGGAAGGATAGAAGAGCTGACCTTACCGTCTCTCGCCTATGATCTCAAGCAACCGAGAATCCTTCATGCGCGCATTCAAAAGGTGGAACTCCTTGGAGAAAGTCAGCTCCTTTCTTGGAGCCAAGATGAGACAGGGCTCCATCTTCAGTTACCAGCTTGCAGCAAAAAACAACCGCGTGTTTTGCGCCTCAGCTTTTAGTTTTCTTGAAGCTTTCTATAAGGAATCGTTTAGGTTTCTCTTGTATACTGTACTCATCCAATAAGAAATGAGGTACAGAAAATGAAAATCTCAGTTAATTATCCAAAACGCTTTAAGAAATTGCCACAACAAGGTTCTTGTTACGGCGAATAAACACTTCTCTTCATTTTTCATAAGAAACTCCTAAAGAAGGCTCTACCCGAAAGGGTAGAGTTTTTATGTACCAGAGACCTTGTGATTCGTGGTATAATAGGCCTATGGAAAAAAAGAACAAATTACTACTCATCGACGGGTCTTCCGTCGCTTTTCGTGCCTTTTTCGCACTCTATAATCAAATTGATCGCTTCAAAAATGCCAATGGTCTGCATACCAATGCGGTCTATGGCTTTAACCTCATGTTGAGCCATCTCTTGGAGCGCATCCAACCGACCCATGTCCTCGTTGCTTTTGATGCAGGAAAGACGACTTTTCGGACGGAGATGTATGCCGACTACAAAGGGGGCCGTGCAAAAACTCCAGATGAGTTCCGTGAGCAGTTTCCTTTCATTCGTGAACAACTGGATCATTTGGGAATCCGCCATTATGAGCTAGCTCAGTATGAAGCGGATGATATTATTGGAACGCTGGATAAGATGGCAGAAACTACCTCGGTGCCATTTGATGTGACCATTGTCTCTGGGGACAAGGATTTGATCCAGCTGACGGATGACAATACGGTGGTTGAAATCTCCAAAAAAGGGGTAGCAGAGTTTGAAGAATTCACTCCAGCCTATCTCAAAGAAAAGATGGGACTGACACCAGAGCAGTTTATCGACCTCAAGGCCTTGATGGGAGATAAATCGGATAATATCCCAGGTGTTACTAAGATCGGAGAAAAGACCGGGATCAAACTACTCCTAGAGTACGGTTCTCTCGATGGCATTTACGAGCATATCGACGAGATGAAGGCTTCTAAGATGAAGGAAAACCTCATCAACGACAAGGAGCAGGCCTATCTGTCTAAGACTCTCGCAACCATCGATACCAATGCGCCTATTGAAATTGGGCTGGACGATATCACTTATTCGGGTCCTCATCTAGAAAATCTTGCCAAGTTTTATGAGGAGATGGGCTTCAAGCAACTCCGTCAGGCCTTGGATCTTAGTGGAGAAGAAGCGGCTCCTGTAGCCATTGACTATACAGAAGTCGAGCAAGCCGCTTCAGATATGCTCACGGAAGATAGTTTCTTCCATTTTGAGATTTTTGGGGACAATTACCATACGGAATCCATCATCGGTTTCGCATGGGGGACCAAGGGTCAGCTCTACGCAAGTACAGATATTGGTCTTTTACAAACACCGATTTTCAAAGAATTTCTCGAAAAAACGCCCCTCAAGGTCTATGACTTCAAGCGGGCTAAGGTCTTGCTCAGCCACTTGGGCATTACCCTTCAAAATCC
>JAWGXY010000035.1:0-16238 GCA_032572035.1 Streptococcus parasanguinis | reverse complement strand
AGGTTTTTCTTAAGCACCATCTTTGCCTCGTGGCAGAAAAAAATGATGAAATTTATGCAGTTGCCTTGTTGCAAAAGGGACCGATTCCTTTTCGGGCCTATCTCTTAAATGGGGGATTCGGTTTGCTCAAGTTTATTTCCTTGAAGAATATGTTGGCCTACTTTAAATTTATGGAGGACACGGATAAGGAATTGGAGCAAAATGTAGATTTTGATTGGTATTTGATGCTTCTCGCAGTCGCCCCTAAACACCAACGGCAGGGCTATGGCAGTCGCTTTATGACAGAAGGAATTGAACCTTTCTTGGAAGAAATCAAAGGGGAAAAACTAGCCTTTTATACCAATACCAAAGGAAATGTCTATTTTTACACGAAAAATGGCTACAAGGAAGTCTATTCAAGTGAGATTAGCTTTAACCAAGTTGAGATGGGCAGTTGGTATTTTTTGAAGGAACTAAAAAAACACTAAGGTTACAATCTTAGTGTTTTTTCATTGTAGCTGTGAATCTGCTTGAATGCCGAATTTTTCAAAGAAAGCAGTTCGTTCTTCTATGATAGCATCGGTCGGATTCTTGATATTCCATAAGAGCTCAACAAGGTCTGGCGTGACTTCACGAAGCAGTTGCCCTAAGGACCAGATAGCCGTTGCAATATGGATCTGATTTTGTGAAGTCTCGATGATGTTCAGGAGTTTAGGGATGGCCGAGCGGTCATTGGCATTGGCTAGTGCGACGATGGCATTGCGCTGGAGGATATTCTTACCTCGCCAGCTTCCAGCAATGTTCCCGAATTTTTCCTTAAATTGTCCGTTGGACAGCTCGATAAAAGGAATCAACTCTGGATGAGCCAGATCTGGATCGATTTCTGTTGCTAAGGGATTATCTAGCCCTTTGTTATAAGGGCAGCTAATCTGACAGATGTCACAGCCATAGATGACCGTTTTAATTTTCTTGCGAAATTCTAGGTCCATCATGCCCTTGTCCTGAGTTTGGAAGGACAAACAGCGTTTGGCATTCATAGAGCCATCTCCGATTAAACAGGAGGTTGGGCAAGCATCTAAACAACGTCGACAGTCTCCACAACCATAGTCGACTGGTTGATCTGGTTCGATTTCGAGGTTGGTAATCAATTCCCCCAGAAACATGTAAGAACCGTATTCTTTTGAAATGACCAAGCCATTTTTTCCGATAAAGCCAATCCCTGCTCGTTGGGCGACAGCCGTATCAACCAGTGCTCCAGTATCGACCATGCCCTTGTATTCAAAATCTTGCGTCATTTCTTCAATCCCAGCAGCTAAGCGGTTGAGCTTGTCTTGAAGGACATAATGGTAGTCTAACCCCCAGCTGTTGGGAGTGAATTTTCCTCTTTTATAGGCTGTTTTTTGAGGGTGTTGCTTGAGTTTGTGGGGGTAGGCGACAGCGATTGAGATGATGGTCTTAGCGGAGGAGAGACTTAATTTGGGTTGGATGCGCTCTTCGATATTCTTATGCTCGAATCCAGAATTCCGTCCTTCCTCAACAGCCAAGCGGAGCGATTTTTCCAAATAAGCGAAGTCATCAGCGGTTGTAAATCCAATTTTTGAAATCCCAATAGAATGGGCCAGTTGGATAATGTTTTCTTTTAGTGTCATCTGTTCCATTATACACAAAAATGAAGATTCTGGCGAGAAAGGAAACGATCCGAAAGGGCTTTCAAAAGCTTTCTTTTTTTTGTATAATAGAAACATGAAATACGAGGAGGGTATTATGGGACAACCATTATTTTTACATTCAGTGATGCAGGAAAAAATTTGGGGAGGAACGCGTCTAAAAGAGGAATTTGGTTACGACATTCCGAGTGACCATGTCGGTGAATTTTGGGCGATTTCGGCCCATCCGCATGGCGTTTCTAAAGTGGCCAATGGTCCATATGAAGGAATGGGATTGGATCAACTCTATCAAGAGCATCGAGAATTATTCGGCAATCGTAAAGAGCCTGTCTTTCCTTTATTAACAAAGATTTTGGATGCTAATGACTGGCTTAGTGTACAGGTGCACCCAGATGATACCTATGCTATGGAGCATGAAGGAGAACTTGGAAAAACTGAGTGTTGGTACGTGATTGCGGCTGATGAAGGATCAGAGATTATCTATGGGCACAATGCCAAGTCAAAAGAAGAACTCCGCCAGCAAATCGAAGAGAAAAACTGGGAGGCCTTGCTGACAAAAGTTCCAGTCAAGGCTGGAGATTTCTTTTATGTACCAAGTGGGACCATGCACGCCATTGGCTCTGGAATCTTGATTCTTGAAACCCAACAGTCGAGTGACACCACCTACCGGGTTTATGATTTTGACCGCAAGGATGCTCAAGGAAACTTGCGGGAGCTTCATCTTGAAAAATCAATTGATGTGTTGAATATTGGGGAGCCAGCTAATAGCCATCCGGATACAGTTGCGATCGATGATCTTCGGATGACGACCTTGGTTGCAAGTGATTTCTTTACCGTTTATAAGTGGGAACTTAGTGGAAAAGCTGATTTTGAAAAGACTGCTGATTACAGCTTATTGAGCGTGTTAGTTGGAGAAGGGAAATTGACTGTAGAAGGGAAGGATTATCCTATTCAAAAAGGAAGTCACTTTATCTTGCCAAGCGATGTTGAATCTTGGACGATAGAAGGACAAGGGTTGGAATTGATTGTAAGCCATCCATAAAAAGAATGCTTGAGTAAATGCTGTAGAGCGACTCAAGCCTTTTTTATCTGAAAACTATTTTTATGTGAAGTCTTGACTCTGACCTAAGGGGAGGGGTTATACTATCCTTGTAATACTCTTCGAAAATCAAATTCAAACCACGTCAGCGTCGCCTTACCGTATATATGTTACTGACTTCGTCAGTTCTATCTACAACCTCAAAGCAGTGCTTTGAGCAACCTGCGGCTAGCTTCCTAGTTTGCTCTTTGATTTTCATTGAGTATAAGGAGGAAATCATGTACCATATCAAAGAAGCTGCAGAGCTGTCAGGTGTCTCTGTCAAGACCTTGCACCACTATGACAAGATAGGACTTCTCGTCCCTGTGAAATCTGAAAATGGTTATCGGACATACAGTCAAGAAGATTTAGAACGATTACAGGTGATTCTCTACTACAAGTATCTAGGATTTTCCTTAGACCAAATAGCAGAACTCTTAGCCGAAGAAAAATCTAACTTATTGCCCCATTTGACCAAACAGTTGGACTATTTGACTCAAGAAAGACAACGTCTGGATACCTTGATTTCTACCCTGCAAAAAACCATTCAAGAACAAAAAGGAGAAAGAAAAATGACCATTGAGGAAAAATTTACTGGATTTAGCTATCAAGATACTCAAAAATACCAGCAAGAGGCGGTAGATAAGTACGGTCAAGAAGTCATGGATCAAGCGCTTGAACGTCAAAAAGGTCGAGAAGAGGAGGCGACAAGAGCCTTTAATCAAGTCTTTCAAGCCTTGGCGAAAAACCTCCAAGCAGGTTTGCCAGTAACAGCATCGGAAAACCAAGATCAAGCAGCCAAACTTTTAGACGCGATTCGAACGTATGGATTTGACTGCTCTATAGAGGTTTTTTGCCATATCGGCAAAGGCTATGTCTATAATCCAGAATTCAAGGAAAACATCGACAAGTTTGGAGCTGGCACAGCCCAGTACACTTCGGATGTCATTGCCTTTTATGTCGAAAATCAAGCAAAATAAAAAAGTGAGAGTGGGACAGAAATCGGTAATTCGTTAGAATTCGATTTCGTCGTCCCACCTCCGCATAGTTGAGTAGGGCTGTAAAAGCTGATGAAATCAGCGTAGTAGAGCCCACTCAACCACTGCGTCTTGCTCGACAATCCAAAAATAATTGAGAGGCTAGGATTTTTGTCCCAGCCTCGTTTTTTTCTTGGATCAATTTGAAAAGAAGCGGACCGATCTAAGAGAGGTTGGATGGATGAACACAATGAAAACTTTATGAAAATTTCACCATTTCGGTTGACAGTCTTGAAAAAAAGGAGTAGAATAACCCCTGTTTTATGAAAAGAGGCAGGGAATCCCCGGCCTCATGATCTTTTTTCAAGGAGTTTTTTATGTTTTCAACATTGAAAAAATGGTTTATTGGCCGTCCGTTGAAATCTGGTGCAGAAGGTGAAGGTGGATTGCTAGGGAAAATGCAGGCCTTGGCCATGCTCTCTAGTGACGCGCTTTCTTCTATCGCCTACGGTCCAGAGCAAGTTATCCTGGTCTTGATGACCGTTTCAGCGGGAGCCATTTGGTGGTCTATTCCGATTGGGATTGTGGTCCTGATTCTCCTAGCCAGTTTAACGATTTCTTATCGCCAGGTCATTCATGCCTACCCTCAAGGGGGAGGGGCCTACATGGTGACTACGGAGAACTTGTCTCCCAAAGCGGGTTTGATCGCTGGTGGTAGTCTCTTAGTCGACTACATGCTGACGGTAGCAGTATCTGTTTCTTCCGGTGCAGATGCCATCACGTCAGCGATTCCATCTCTTCATCCTTATAATCTTCACATTTCCATTTTGTTGGTCTTGATTTTGATGCTGATGAACCTTCGGGGGCTACGCGAATCAGCTACATCCTTGATGATTCCGGTCTATCTGTTCATTGTCAGTACCATTGCCTTGATCGGCTATGGTGTGATCCAAATCTTGACGGGTCACTTGGCCTATAACGCAACTGCTCATGTGGGTCAAACCATTTCAGGGGTTAGTGTCATTCTCTTATTGCGGGCCTTTACGAGTGGATCGGCTTCACTAACAGGGGTTGAAGCCATCTCCAATTCGGTTCCTTTCTTTAAGAAACCAAAAGCAAAGAATGCAGCCTCTACCTTGACCATCATGGCTTTGATTTTGGGGATCATGTTTGCAGGGATTACCTTCCTCAATTACTGGGTGGGTGTCGTTCCGGCAAAAGGGGTAACAACTCTAGCCCAAATGGCCCAAGCCATCTTAGGGAATTCCCCAGTCGGACAAGCCTTCTTTTACGTCTTCCAATTATCAACAGCCTTGATCTTGGCAGTTGCGGCTAATACCGGTTTCTCAGCCTTTCCAATGTTGGCCTTTAACATGGCTAAAAATAAATACATGCCACACATGTATATGGAAAAAGGGGATCGTCTGGGCTATTCTAATGGGATTTTGACCTTGGCGATTGGTGCCATCGTTTTGCTCTTGATCTTTGATGGGCAAACAGAAAGCTTGATTCCGCTTTATACCATCGGGGTCTTCATTCCTTTTGCCCTTTCTCAAACAGGGATGGTGATCCACTGGAAACGCCAATATCAAAAAGGATTTCTTAAGTATTCGCTTGCCAATATCCTGGGGGCAGCCATCTGTTATGGGATTGTCTTGATCCTCTTATTATTCCGTTTGCGTGAGATCTGGCCCTTCTTCCCTATTATTGGTCTCTTGCTTTGGATGTTCTTGAGTATCCGTAATCACTATGATAAAGTTGCAGCCCAATTGCGCTTGGGAGGTAAGATTGAAAAGACAAGTTATGCGGGCAATACCGTGATTGTCCTTGTTGGGAATGTCACTCAGGTAAGTGTGGGAGCTATGAGTTATGCAAATAGCCTAGGAAACGATGTTATAGCTATGCATGTCTCAACGGAAGAAACCAAGGTTAAAGACGCTGAGGTAGCAGAAGAATTTAAGCGGTATTTCCCTCATATTCGCTTTGAAAATGTCATGACCAGTTACCGGGATATTATCCAGCCAACGGTTGAATTTGTCTCAAAAGTAGCTGAGGAGGCCAAGGAAAAAGGCAACACCGTTACAGTCTTAGTCCCTCAATTTATCCCTAAAAAACATTGGCAAAATATTCTCCACAACCAAATGAGTTTGAAATTGAAGTATGCACTTCGTTGGCATGAAGAAGTGGTTGTGGCAAGCTATTCTTACCATTTGTCTGAATAAACACCGTATATAGAAAAGATGTCTGCTTGAGCAGGCATCTTTTTGGATTTTCTTACACGAAAAAAACCACTCGAAAGTCTTGTAAGATACAGCCTTGATCTTGAAAAAATGTTTAAAAAATGCTAAAATAAAAAGAACATTTTAGATTTTGAAAAATTCAAAGTAAGGAAAAAAATGGCAAATTTATTAAAAACAATTATTGAAAATGATCGAGGCGAAATCAAACGCCTTGAAAAAATGGCTGACAAGGTCTTTTCTTATGAAGACCAAATGGCAGCTTTGACGGATGACGAATTAAAAGCGAAAACAGTTGAGTTTAAGCAACGCTACCAAGATGGTGAGTCTTTGGATGATCTCTTGTACGAGGCTTTTGCAGTTGTTCGTGAAGCTGCAAAACGGGTTCTTGGTTTGTTCCCATACAAGGTTCAGGTCATGGGGGGAATCGTCCTTCACCATGGTGACGTTCCAGAGATGCGTACAGGGGAAGGAAAAACCTTGACTGCGACCATGCCGGTATACTTGAACGCCTTGTCTGGTAAAGGGGTACACGTTGTTACCGTCAATGAATACCTGACAGAACGGGATGCGACGGAGATGGGAGAACTTTACTCATGGCTTGGCCTTTCAGTAGGGATCAACCTTGCGGCAAAATCTCCAGCTGAGAAAAAAGAAGCTTATCTCTGTGATATTACCTACTCGACTAACTCAGAGATCGGGTTTGACTATCTTCGTGATAACATGGTTGTTCGTGCTGAAAACATGGTTCAACGTCCATTGAACTATGCCTTGGTCGATGAGGTAGATTCGATCTTGATCGACGAAGCTCGTACACCGCTGATCGTTTCTGGGCAGACAGCTTCTGATACGAGCCAGCTCTACCACATGGCGGATGCTTATGTGAAGACTTTGACAGAGGACGATTACATTATCGATGTCCCATCTAAAACCATCGGTTTGTCTGATTCAGGAATCGATAAGGCAGAAAGCTACTTTAATCTTGAAAACTTGTACGATATTGAAAACGTAGCTTTGACTCACTTTATCGACAACGCCCTTCGTGCCAACTACATCATGATTTTGGATATCGACTATGTGGTCAGCGAAGATCAAGAAATCTTGATCGTCGACCAATTTACTGGTCGGACCATGGAAGGACGTCGTTATTCGGATGGTCTTCACCAAGCGATCGAAGCCAAAGAAGGTGTTCCAGTTCAAGAAGAAACCAAAACATCTGCGTCGATTACTTACCAAAACCTCTTCCGTATGTACAAGAAGTTGTCAGGGATGACAGGGACAGGGAAAACTGAAGAAGAAGAATTCCGTGAAATTTATAACATTCGCGTGATTCCAATTCCAACCAACCGTCCGATTGCCCGTATTGACCATCCAGACCTTCTCTACCCAAGCTTGAAATCAAAATTCAAGGCTGTTGTGGAAGATGTCAAGTCTCGTCATGAAAAAGGTCAACCAGTCCTAGTTGGTACCGTTGCCGTTGAAACCAGTGATTACCTTTCTCAATTGTTGGTTCAAGCAGGTGTCCCTCACGAAGTTTTGAATGCGAAAAACCACTACAAAGAAGCGCAAATCATCATGAACGCTGGTCAACGTGGTGCTGTTACTATCGCGACTAACATGGCCGGACGTGGTACCGATATCAAGCTTGGTGAAGGTGTTCGCGAACTCGGTGGACTATGTGTTATCGGGACAGAACGTCACGAAAGTCGTCGGATCGATAACCAGCTTCGTGGACGTTCAGGACGTCAAGGGGATCCAGGTGAATCTCAATTCTACTTGTCTCTTGAAGATGAATTGATGCGCCGTTTCGGTTCTGAACGGATCAAAGCAGTGCTTGATCGCTTCAAGTTGAGCGAAGAAGAATCGGTCATCCGTTCAAATATGTTCACCCGTCAAGTAGAGGGTGCACAAAAACGGGTTGAAGGAAACAACTACGATACCCGTAAACAAGTCCTTCAATACGATGACGTGATGCGGGAACAACGGGAAATTATCTACGCTGAACGCTATGATGTTATCACAGCTAACCGTGACTTGGCACCTGAGATCAAGGCCATGATCAAACGGACCATCAAACGGATTGTTGAAGGGGCCAGCCACTCAAGCAAGGAAGAACGTGTTGAAGCGATTCTGAACTTTGCCAAATACAATTTGGTTCCGGAAGATACGATTTCTGAAAGCGATATTGAAGGAAAATCTGACAAGGAAGTCATCGATTACTTGTATGCACGTGCAGAAGAAATCTATGCCAGCCAAGTAGCGAAATTGCGTGACGAAGAGTCTGTGCAAGAATTCCAAAAAGTCTTGATCCTTCGCGTGGTGGACAGCAAGTGGACAGACCATATCGATGCTTTGGATCAATTGCGAAATGCGGTTGGACTCCGTGGGTATGCGCAAAATAACCCGGTGGTAGAATACCAATCAGAAAGTTTCCGTATGTTTAACGATATGATCGGATCGATTGAATTTGATGTGACTCGTCTTATGATGAAAGCCCAAATTCACGAACAAGAACGTCCACGTACGGAACACAGTATTTCAACAACTGCGACTCGCAACATTGCAGCGCAACAACAAGATATTCCAGCAGATATTGACTTGTCACAAGTGAAACGCAACGATTTGTGTCCTTGTGGTTCAGGCAAGAAATTTAAAAACTGTCACGGACGTAAATTTTAAGAGCTCCTCTGAAATAGAAAGAGGATGGGTCTAGCTAGCATAAGGAGGCCGTATGGTATTCATTACGAAGAGCAATAAGATTGATGAGCAAGAGATCACTTCGCTTTACCGCTTGGAAGGTCCAGCCTTGGAGCGCAAAGAAGCGCGTGATCGAGAATTGGAAGCTATTATCAAAGGAGAAGACCAACGGATCCTTCTTGTGATCGGACCTTGCTCTTCTGATAATGAAGAAGCTGTGATGGACTATGCCCGTCGTTTGGCAGACTTGCAAGAGCAAGTGAAAGATCAGATTTTCATTGTGATGCGGGTCTATACGGCTAAACCTCGGACCAATGGGGATGGCTATAAAGGCTTGATGCACCAACCAGATACACATGCAGCACCAAGCTTTGTGGACGGTTTGAAAGCGGTTCGACATCTCCACTACCGTGTGATTACAGAAACTGGTTTGACAACTGCGGATGAGTTGCTTTATCCAGCAAGTCTTCCGTATGTTGAGGATTTGATTTCTTATCATGCCATTGGAGCGCGTTCAGTTGAAGACCAGGAGCACCGCTTTGTATCTAGTGGGATCTCTGCTCCGACAGGCATGAAGAATCCAACCTCTGGAAATCTTTCAGTCATGTTCAATGCGATTTATGCAGCCCAACATCCCCAAAACTTTTTGTTCAATGACCAAGCAGTGGAAACATCAGGAAATCCTTTAGCTCATGCGATCCTTCGTGGAGGATTGGATTCAAGTGGTAAGAATATTCCAAACTACCATTATGAAGATTTGCTTGCGGCAGCAAAACGCTATAGCGAAATGGGCTTGCAACATCCCTTCATCCTGGTGGATACCAACCATGATAACTCTGGCAAACAATTCGAAGAGCAAGTACGCATCGTGAGAGAAACCATGATGAACCGTGCTTGGAATAAGGATTTGGCAACTTTAGTTCGTGGTTTCATGATTGAATCCTATCTAGAAGATGGTCGTCAAAATGAACCAGTGGTTTATGGTCAATCCATCACAGACCCTTGCCTGGGTTGGGAAAAAACACAGGCCTTGGTTAAAGAAATTGCAACGATGAATAAGTAAAAGGCAGGGGCGGAAGGAGTGATTCTTTAGCCCCTTCTCTTTTGTCAGTAAAACAATACTGAAACGATAAATAAGGATAAAACAAGATGATCAAAGGACATGGCATCGATATCGAATCGATCGCTGCGATTGAAAAAGCCTATCAGAAGAATACTCGATTCGCTGAAAAAGTCTTAACCGAGGCTGAGAGAGAGCGCTTTGAGGAATTGTCTGGAAAACGGAAAATGGAATATTTAACGGGCCGATGGTCCGCCAAAGAAGCCTTTTCAAAGGCAATGGGAACAGGGATTGGACCAGTTGGTTTTCAAGATTTAGAAATTTTAAATGATGCCCACGGAGCTCCCTATTTTTCCAAGTCTCCTTTTTCTGGGAAGGTATGGATTTCGATCAGTCACAAGGGAGACCTAGTGTCGACCAGTGTCATTTTGGAGGAAGAAAATGAAAGCAAGTAAACATAGACCAACTGTTGCAAGAGTCGATTTGGATGCCATTGCCTTTAATGTGCAACAAGTCAGTGAGCATATTCCGAGTCAAGCTTTGAAATATGCAGTCGTCAAGGCCAACGCCTATGGTCATGGGGTCGTTGCAGTGACCAAAAAATTGGCGCCTCAGGTAGATGGTTTTTGTGTTTCCAATATGGATGAAGCCCTCGAAATCCGTGAAGAAGGCTTGCAACACCCTATTTTGATTTTGGGAGTTGTGCCAAGTGAAACAGTGAATCTAGCCAAAGAGCATGACATCCGCTTAACGGTGGCGAGTCTTGCTTGGATGGATCAATTGCTTGGACAAGAAGCAGATCTTTCAGGATTGAAGGTCCATATCAAGGTGGATTCAGGAATGGGGCGGATTGGATTCCGAAGGATCGAAGAGATCAAAGAAGCTGAACGCCTTCTCTTAGCAGCTGGAGCTGAAATTGAAGGAATCTTTACTCATTTTGCGACAGCAGATGAGGCAGATGATCGAAAATTCCAATCGCAATACCAGTTTTTCAAAGAAGTATTGGCTGCTCTTGAAACCCTTCCTCCCATTGTCCATGCGAGTAATTCAGCCACTTCTTTGTGGCATGCGGATACGATTTTCACGGCTGTGCGCTTGGGAGATGTCATGTATGGCTTGAATCCCAGTGGTTCTGTGTTAGCCTTGCCTTATGAAATCAAGCCAGCCTTGAGTTTGGTGAGTGAGTTAGTTCATGTGAAACAGTTAGAAGCTGGTCAAGATATTGGCTACGGGGCAACCTATACGACAGAAGAATCCCAATGGATTGGGACGATTCCTATCGGCTATGCGGATGGTTGGATCCGAGAGATGCAAAACTTTCATGTGCTGATTAAGGGGGAGTTTTGCCCCATTGTTGGTCGCGTTTCGATGGACCAGATAACGGTTCGCCTTCCTGAAGAATTGCCTCTGGGGACCAAGGTTACCCTGATTGGACGAGAGGGCGAAAAAGAAATCACGGCAACAGAGGTTGCAGATTACCGTGGTACCATTAATTATGAAGTGGTCTGTCTCTTGAGTGATCGGATTCCTCGTGACTATACAGGTGAAGAATAAGAAGAAGCAGGTGGGATTTTCCCGGATGGACCTGCTTTTTTATAAAAGAAAGGAGGAGAAATGAATCTACATCAACCCTTATCCGTACTGCCTGGAGTCGGTCCAAAATCGGCGGAAAAATTTAAAAAGTTAGGGATTGAAACCTTAGAAGATCTGCTCTTGTATTTTCCCTTTCGCTATGAAGACTTCAAAACGCGCAATGTTTTAGAGTTGGAAGATGGTGAAAAAGCTGTCATCTCTGGGCTGGTAGCAACACCAGCCAATGTCCAATATTATGGCTACAAACGAAATCGCTTGCGTTTTTCCATCAAACAGGGAGACCAAGTCATTGCGGTTAATTTTTTCAACCAACCCTATCTAGCAGACAAAATTGAGGTCCAGCAGACAGTGGCGATTTTTGGGAAATGGGACAAGGCTAAAGGCAGTTTGACAGGGATGAAACTCCTGGCTCAAGTGGAAGATGATTTGCAGCCGGTCTATCGAGTGACGCAAGGAGTCAGCCAAAACAGCCTGGTGAAATTGATCAAAATAGCGTTCGACCAGGGCTTGGACCAGCTTTTAGAAGAGAATGTGCCCCAAATCTTACGAGAGCGTTATCAACTCATGTCTCGTTCCCAAGCAGTGCAAGCTATGCATTTTCCTAAGGATCTGGCAGAGTACAAGCAAGCTCTTCGCCGGGTAAAATTTGAAGAGCTCCTCTTTTTCCAGCTGCAACTCCAAGTGTTAAAGGAAGAAAACCACGATGCCAGCCAAGGGATTTCCTTGGCCTGGGATCCAGAAAAATTAGCAGAACGAAAAAAACAGCTTCCTTTTGAGCTAACGCAAGCTCAAGAAAACAGCCTGAATGAAATCTTGACAGATATGGCCTCTCCTTATCATATGAACCGCCTCTTACAAGGGGATGTGGGAAGCGGGAAGACAGTCGTGGCCGGTCTTGCCATGTATGCAGCCTTAAGCGCTGGGAAGCAAGCAGCCTTGATGGTTCCAACGGAGATTTTGGCAGAGCAGCACAAGGAAAGCTTGCAAAATCTTTTTCCGGACTTACCAATTGCCCTTCTAACAGGAGGATTAAAGGCGGCTGAGAAACGAGAAGTCTTAGAAGAGATCGCATCAGGAACAGCTCAACTGATTGTGGGGACACATGCCTTGATTCAAGAGGGAGTTCACTACCAAGATCTAGGCTTGGTCATTATTGATGAGCAGCACCGTTTTGGGGTTTCCCAGCGCCGTATTCTTCGAGAAAAAGGACAAAATCCAGACGTCCTGATGATGACGGCTACCCCTATTCCCCGGACCTTGGCTATTACAGCCTTTGGAGATATGGATGTGTCCATCATTGACCAGATGCCTGCGGGACGCAAGGAAATCATCACACGTTGGGTCAAGCATGAGCAGTTAGAAGTGGTCCTCGACTGGTTAGTCAAAGAACTTGGCAAAGGTTCTCAAGCCTACTTTATTTCTCCCTTGATTGAGGAGTCAGAGGCGCTAGATTTGAAAAACGCCCTTGCTCTCCAAGAAGAGTTAGAGGCCTTCTTTGGGCAGCGGGCACGTGTTTCTCTTCTTCATGGGAAGATGAAAAGTGAAGAAAAAGATGCCATCATGCAGGCCTTTAAAGAGCACCAAGTCGATGTTTTGGTGTCTACGACCGTTATTGAAGTAGGAGTCAACGTACCCAATGCAACCGTTATGGTCATTATGGATGCAGATCGGTTTGGTCTTAGCCAACTGCACCAGCTTCGAGGCCGGGTTGGGCGGGGAAATAAGCAATCCTATGCTATTCTAGTAGCCAATCCTAAGACAGATAGTGGCAAGCAGCGCATGAAAATCATGACAGAGACGACCAATGGCTTTGTGCTGGCGGAAGAAGATTTGAAAATGCGGGGTTCAGGTGAAATCTTTGGAACCCGTCAATCTGGGATTCCAGAATTTCAAGTGGCGGATTTGGTAGAAGATTATCCCATTCTGGAAGAAGCAAGGAAAGTTGCCAGCCAGATTGTAGCCACGCCAGATTGGCGTGAACACTCCGATTGGCATCTGCTCTCGCTTTACTTAGAAAAGAAAGAACATTTAGACTAGAGTATAAAAAGGGAGTAGAGTGGAAATTCTTTGGATTCCACTCTACTCCCTTTAAGATGGCATTTTACGCCCTTTGTATCTTGATGAAATGCGACAGGACGAAGGTGGATCGATACCATCCACCTGAGGAGTTAGTGAGTCGTGTCGGCAAGGCACCATAGTGCTTGCCGTTACACGAATTGAACACGCCCTAAATGCTGTGTGAAAAAATGCCAACTATACGAGTACTAACTTCCAGACACAGTAGCTGATTGGACTCTTCTCTCGCTTTATGAGCTCGGAAGAATCCTAATCAGCCTTGTGGGGGTAGGACGACGAAGCGTCTGCCAAAGTATCGCTTCTGTCCTACTCCCTATTTTCACTTGGCATTTTACGGGCTTTGTATCTTAGTTTACCCTTCGATATAGTCTTTGAGTTCTTGTCCTTTTAGGCCGGCATTGAGGGCGATGAGGAGTTTGATGCGCGCTTTGGGAGCATTTAATTCTTTGATGAAAAAGACACCTGATTGATGGAGTTGGACGCCCCCTCCTTCGTAGGCATAGACGGGTTCTGCGATCCCGTTGAAGCAGCGGGATACTAAAGCGATTGGAAGACCGGCATCCATAAACTCTTGGAGTTTGAGGGCAGTTTCTTTAGGGATGTTTCCAGCTCCAAAGGCTTGGATAATGAGGCCGTCGAGCTTTGAAAGGTCCAACATATCCAGCAGATCGGTTTTCATCCCTGCATAAGTAGCAATGATTGGAACGAAACCATCGATGGTATCGAGATTAAAGCGTACCCTTGGCTCGGCTGTTTTAAAGAAGAGGATCTCTTTTTTCATGACCAAACCCAGTGGGCCGTGGGTTGGAGTCTGGAAGGTACTAACATTGGTGGTGTGGGTTTTGGTGACGTACTTAGCCGCATGAATTTCATCGTTCATGACGACTAAGACCCCTTTATCACGTGCTTTTGGATCGGCAGCCACTCGAAGGGCTGTCAGAAAATTATAGACGCCATCGCTTCCAAGTTCGTTAGAGCTTCGCATAGCTCCTGTAATGACCACAGCGATCTCTGGTAACTCCATGGTATCCAAGAAATAAGCCGTTTCTTCCAGCGTATCTGTCCCATGGGTAATAACGATGCCATCGTAGTTGTGGGCTTCCTCTTTGATTTTTTGATACAAGGCTAACATATGACGTGGTGTCATTTGAGGGCTTGGTAGATTGAAAATATCCTCCGAAACAACCTCGATCCCTTCAATTGGTGATGCAATTTGGGTCATGGGATTGACTTCATTGGTAATCACTGCTCCAGAGTCATCTGCAGCCATCGAGATGGTCCCTCCGGTATGTAGTGCTAAAATTTTCTTAAACATGTGAAGCTCCTTGGAATATGTGATATAATTTATTTTATCATAAAAAGAAAGAAACAGTAGACATGGAAATAAAAGCAGTCTTTTTTGATATCGATGGAACCTTGGTCAATGATAGTCGAGCGGTCCTAAAATCAACAGAAAAAGCCATTCAGTCTTTAAAGGAAGAAGGGATCTATGTAGGTCTTGCGACAGGGAGGGGACCGGCCTTTGTCAAACCGTTTATGGAACGCTATGGCTTTGATTTTGCAGTGACCTATAATGGTCAGTATATTTTGACCAAGGACCGCGTACTGTATACCAGCCCAATTGATAAAAAGAGTCTGCACCAACTAATTGACTATGCTCGAGAACACCGCAAGGAAATTGCTCTCGGTACCAAGGATGGGGTATTTGGTTCTCGGATCATGAGTTTTGGGATGAGTCCTATTTCAACCTGGTCCAGTCGCTTTGTGCCTCGCAAAATGGCCCGTACAGTCAGTCGAGGATTTAACAAAGTGGTCAGCAAGGTCGTCCCACAAGATCAGGACACCCTCTATGCACTAGCGCAAGAACCAATCTACCAAGTGTTGATCTTATCGAGTCCAGAAGAGACTGCAAAAATTGAAAAAGAGTTTCCACATCTGAAATTCACACGGTCTAGTCCTTTTGCAGCAGATGTCCTCAACCCAGGGATTTCCAAGTTAGAAGGGATCCGCATCGTTGGTCAAGAATTTGGCTTTGACATCGATGAAGTGATGGCTTTTGGAGATTCGGATAATGACTTAGAGATGCTGTCAGGTGTTGGCTTGTCTATTGCGATGGGAAATGGGACGACCAGTGTCAAGGCGATTGCCAAGCATACCACGACCAGTAATGGCAAGGATGGCATCCAAAAGGCCCTGCAACACTTTGGTATTCTCTCAGAGAAAGAACTCTTTCTTTCTAAGGATGATCACTTCAATAAGGTCAAAACCTTCCATGGTGTGATGGATGGAGAAACCCAGGAGAAACCAGTTGTTTGGCAACCTCAAGACGCCCTTTATCGAACCATGTTCAAGCAAGAGGAGTTGGTAGAATTTGTCCGAGCAGCTAGCACAAGTGAGGAAGAATTTGACCGCTCGGTAGCAGCTCTTCACCAAGCCTTGGATAAGGCTGCAGATAAGGTTCGGAGCAAGCATCCAGCTGAGATCTCCATGGTAGGGCAGGTTGATGCCTTGATTGATACTCTCTATTTGACTTATGGTAGCTTTGTACTAATGGGGGTCGATCCTGAAGAGGTCTTTGAGATTGTTCACCGGGCCAATATGGGCAAGATTTTCCCAGATGGAAAGGCGCACTTTGATCCAGTAACCCACAAAATTCTGAAGCCAGATGATTGGGAAGAAAAATACGCTCCAGAACCAGCCATCAAAAAAGAACTCGATCGCCAGCTAAAGGCCTACGAAAAACATGCAAAACAAAAAGAAGCAAAAAAAGACAACTAAAAAGAGAGTGGGACAGAAATCGGTAATTCGTTAGAATTCGATTTCGTCGTCCCACCTCCGCACAGTTGAGTAGGGCTGTAAAAGCTGATGAAATCA
>JAWGXY010000034.1:0-16322 GCA_032572035.1 Streptococcus parasanguinis | reverse complement strand
CTGATGAAATCAGCGTAGTAGAGCCCACTCAACCACTGCGTCTTGCTCGACAATCCAAAAATAATTGAGAGGCTAGGACTTTTGTCCCAGCCTCTTTTTTGTATTACATGATCCCGTTCTTTCCTGTCGGTAGGCTAATCCCTGCTTCCATCAAGGCATCATGGTAGAGTTTATAGTAGGTATGATAGACCGTCGTCTGGGTGCCATTTTGCGCAGTCATCGCAATACGGAAGGAATAACGACCATTTTTTTCGATCTGTGGGCCTAAAATCGTAGGACCTGTCAACACCTCTGGGTGTTTGTCTTGTTCGGACTGATTGACCTGAGCAATCACCTGATAGATCTTGTCGAGATCGGTATTTGCATCTAGCGGAATATCGATCAGCACTCGCATATCACCGCGTGAGAGATTGCTGACGACGGTGATGTTGCGATTCGGGACAAAGTGGAGACTCCCGTCAAAATCACGTACTTGAGTTGTCCGAATTCCCACACTGCTAACGATGCCGGCAATATTAATAGAACCATTGGTAAGTCGGACATTATCCCCCACATCCAGCTGGCGTTCTAAAAGGATAAAGAAACCATTGACCAAATCGGAAAGGAAGCCCTGGGCTCCCATCCCGATAGCCACCCCAGCAATCCCAGCACCAGCCAAGAGACTAGAGACTGGAAGACCCAGGATCGACAAGATCCAGTAGATCAAGATAAAATACAAGCAGTAGTTCAAGAGACTCTCTACTAAACGGAGAATGGTTTTTTTACGGGCTTCATCCTGCACCGTATACTTAAAAGAAGGGGTTAATATCCGCTTGACCAGGCTATGGATGGCCTTTTTAGCGATAAAAAATAAGAGAAAGACAAAAATCAGAGAGATACATTTTGATATCAGATCATCAAAAATCTTCGTCCAGTCTATTTTACTGAAATAACGTTGGAAAGCTTGACTCATTTATTCGGGCCTTTCTACCAAAGAATAGTATGATTATATCAAATATTCGGAAATAAGGCTATTTTTTAAAAATCTCATTGCTTTTCCCCCCTCACTATCGTATAATATTCCTTAATTATTTTTTAAGGAGGTCTTACATGATTCATCGATTGATTACCACTTGGAATAAAACCAACCTTATGAAAAGGATCGCAATCGGGATTGTACTTGGAGTCATCCTAGCACTTCTCTTTCCGAAAGCAACTGGCATTGGACTCTTAGGAGAGTTCTTTGTTGGGGGGCTCCGTGCGATCGCACCTCTTTTGGTCTTTGCACTCGTCGCAAATGCCCTCTCCCAACACCAAAAAGGGACAGAGACTAATATGAAAAAAGTCATCGTCCTCTATCTCCTAGGAACCTTTGCTGCTGCCTTCGTTGCTGTTTTGGTCAATTACATCTTCCCGATCACCATTACCCTGACTGGAAAGGCCGCTGAAGGATCCTCTCCAAACGGGATTGGCGAAGTGATTAGTAACCTCTTGCTCAAGATCGTCGACAACCCGGTCAACGCCTTGCAGCAAGCCAACTACATTGGAATCCTTTCTTGGGCTACTGTCTTTGGGATCGCCATGAGAGAGGCGAGTGAACATAGTAAAGACCTCCTCCAAACTCTAGCAGACATCACTTCAAAAATCGTTGAGTGGATTATCAACCTAGCTCCATTTGGGATCTTAGGCTTGGTCTTCACGACCATCGCTGGCCAAGGACTCAGTGCCCTTAGTAACTACGGGATTCTCTTGCTTGTTTTGGTTGGTACCATGGCTTTTGTAGCCCTGGTCATCAATCCATTGATCGTCTTTTTCATGATCCGCAAGAACCCTTATCCCCTTGTTTTTAAATGCCTCCGTATCAGTGGGGTAACAGCCTTCTTCACCAGAAGCTCTGCAGCCAACATCCCTGTCAATATGCGTCTCTGTGAAGAATTGGGGCTGAATCCAGACACCTATTCTGTCTCCATTCCACTTGGTTCAACTGTAAACATGGCAGGCGCAGCCGTGACGATCAATATTTTGACGCTCGCTGCTGCCAATACCTTGCACATTCAGGTTGACTTTGGAACGGCGCTCATTCTAAGTGTTGTAGCGGCTATCTCTGCTTGTGGAGCATCTGGAGTTGCGGGAGGATCTCTCCTTCTCATCCCTGTTGCTTGTAGCCTCTTTGGGATCACCAATGATTTGGCCATGCAAGTCGTCAGCGTCGGTTTTATCATCGGGGTCATCCAAGACTCTTGCGAAACAGCCCTCAACTCTTCGACAGATGTGCTCTTCACCGCCATCGCCGAAATGAGTAGCTGGCCAAAAGAAAAACGCTATTAATAGCTCAGATATGAAAAATATAGTAAGTTAAATGATTCTGCCAAGAAATAAAAATGAACTCTAACTTTTAAAATGAATCATGAACATACCGAAACTTTCCGCCGTGAGAAAAGTGCCTGAAACACAATTGTTTCAGGCACTCGGAATTATTGAGACCTTAGGCTCAATAATTAGTCATGGAACTTCACCGAAGTTCGCTGACGCCCGCACTCGCCTAAGGAAAGTTTCTAAGATGACTTTGCCTCAATCTAAACCTAGATCAATCGATCTGGGTTTTCTTATTTCTTAAAGTAGCGTTTGCTTTCTTTGATAATGACAGGTGACAGAGCTAGTAGGGCAATCAAGTTGGGCAGAGCAATAAGCCCATTAACGATATCCGCAATGACCCAGACCAGATCTAATTTTAGGAAACCACCTAGTCCAACCATTAAGACAAAGAAGATCCGGTAAAGATTGATATGTTTGACACCAAATAGGAATTCGAAACACCGTTCCCCGTAGTAAGACCATCCAAGAATGGTCGTTGTCGCAAACAGCACCAAGCACAGCGTTAAGATAATGCCTCCAACCGGGCCAAAGACACCTGTAAACGTATCCTGAGTCAGGGTACTAGTGCTGCCCTTAGCCATCCACTCACCTGAAACCAAGAGCGAAAGTCCTGTCAAACTACAGATGATAATGGTATCAATAAAGGTTCCTGTCATGGAGATCAAGCCCTGCTCGACTGGCTCATTGGTCTTCGCCGCTGCTGCTGCAATGGGTGCAGATCCGAGACCCGATTCATTGGAGAAAACTCCACGCGCCACCCCTTTTTGGATAGCCATTTTGACCGTTGCTCCTGCAAAACCTCCCATGGCTGCAGTTCCTGTAAAAGCACCAGAAAAGACTGCTTTTAAGGCTGGAAGCAATTGGTCCAGATGCAAGACAATAATCGTGATAGTCGCAAAGATATAGGCAGCAGCCATAAAAGGAACCACTTTTTCAGAGACTTTGGAAATCCAGTGAATCCCTCCAAAGATGATGGTCGAAACCACTAGCGCAATCACTACACTAGCCACTTCTGGAGCTGTTCCAAAACTAGCTTGAAGGGATCCCGTAATGGAATTAACCTGGGTCATGGTTCCGATCCCAAAGAGGGCCACCAAAAATCCTGCAACCGCAAAGAAAATAGCTAATGGTCGCCACTTCTCTCCCATCCCGTGAAGAATGTAGTACATGGGACCACCCGAGATATGACCGTTGTCATCCTTGGTCCGATAACGAATGGCTAAGAGCCCTTCTGCATACTTGGTCGCCATTCCAAAGAAGGCTGCCATCCACATCCAAAAGAGGGCACCTGGGCCACCTGTCTGAATCGCTGTAGCCACCCCTACAATATTCCCCGTCCCTACAGTAGCCGCTAGAGCTGTCGCGAGAGCTCCGAAGCTTGAGATATCCCCGTGTCCCTCATCTTCTGTAAAGATCAGGCGAAAAGCTTTTGGAAGGTAGCGTATCTGAAGCAAACCCAAGCGAAGCGTCAGGTAGATCCCTGTTCCTACCAAGAGCACCAATAAGGGGGCGCCCCACACTAGATTATCGAGTTGTTGAAAAAACTGCAATACATGATCCATTTTCTGTCTCCTTTTTCATCGACCGCTCGACAGAAAAGAGAAAAAGAAAGAGCACATGTTAAACATGTACTCTGGTCCTGCTTAAAATAGGGGCTTTCCCTATCTTTCGCTCTGTCCTTTTACCTGAGAGTTTGAGTAGATGTATCCTCTACCTTGCCCCTTCGGTGCCATTTCTGGTCTCTCCAGAGTTCCGTCCATTCACAGTCACTCACGCTCCTGCAAACTTCATTCGGTCGTATATAATTTTCTCTATTTTAATCGATTCTCAAAAGTTTGTCAATCGTTTCTGAAAATATCTTGTAAACTACCTGAAAATACACAGTTTTTAATCACTCAAGGAGAAGTGATTGGTCATGAGGTTGCTAGCATCGAGCAAAATCTTGTCCAAGAGTTGATCTGTCGCTTCCTGGATTTGATCACTCATAGCTTGGTTTTCCGCTTCAAAATCAACAGTTTCACCTGCTGCAAGTGCACGATCGACCTTATTGATGCGCGCATGTCCCCAGGCCATTGTCGTTTCTTGGTAATCATCCAAATCACCAACATGGTGAGCATAGTGAGGATCTGCTAGTCCCGCAATAATCCGGTTGGCCCAGTAGAAGGAATCCGTTGTTACCTTAGCCGTCGTATTGGCAAAGTAGTCTGGCGTCGTATCCACTTGGGTAAAGAAAGGAACGGCTGTATTGTAAGGCATAGAACCATAAGAAATCCATTGGATGCCTGTCGTTTCTTGTGGTTTATTGGGACGCAATTGCAGAATCGCTGTCTGGCTGGTCCGGTTGATCCCGATCGTCCGGAAGGTCCGCTGAGTCACGTGATCGCCTTCAGGGCCATAAGGATCGTAGATAGTGTCTTGGTAGTGGTTGCTCAAGACATATTTGACATCTTCAATCGTCACCTTACGATAAGGTTTTTGACACCAAGGAATCTCGAAGCTCCGTGGATCCTGCTTGATTTCAGGATTGAGGAAACGCTGGATGGCCCAAGCCCGCGGTGTATTGTAGTGGCGATCCTTGTCTTTTTGGCTACCAAAGGCATAGCGTGGATTAAAACCTTTCCCTTCTTGATCCAAAATCAAATGGTGCTCTGTGACAAAACGTTCAAGATCCGGGTCACAAAGAAACTCATCTGGATTGCCAAATTCAAAATAATCACTTCCCAGTTGGTTGGGGTTGGTCACATAGGCATCATCTGGAACACGGCGCGCCATCCAGTGGTGACCTCCGATGGTTTCCAACCACCAGATTTCATTCACATCTGAAATGGCAATCCCGTTAGACTCATAAGTTCCATACTCTTCCAAAATCTTTCCGAGACGCAAGACCCCTTCGCGGGCGGTCTTGACATAAGGCAAGACCAAGGTCAGCATGTCTTCCTCACCGATGCCACTCTCTACAAGTGGATCTGCCCCTAGCACACGGCTATTGGTCGTAATGGTCTCTGTCTCACTCATAGCTACATTGTAGACATTGATCCCAGCTTCTCCCCAGATCCCGTCTTTAGGAATCGCATCTGGAACCGCTGTATAGCGAACTGGATTATCTGGCAAGTCGATTTCAAAAGTTGATAATACTGACTTGTAATGACGCAGTTGATCTTCCGGTTTGACCACGATCAATTTCTTGGGCGTAAAAACGCCATTTTGAGAATCCTCTGTTCGTGCTACAATGGTCGAACCATCATAACTAGCATTTTTTCCGACTAGAATCGTTGTACACGAATCTGCACTTTCACGTTTACGCATGCGTATCCTCCCAAATCATTCATTGCCTCTATTATAGCACTTTTAAAAGGGAGGACCTACTGAAAATCAGATTTAAAAGTGAATCCTTTTCAACAACTTTCAATCATTTTCATTATGTCAGATTTTAAAAATCCTAGCTGATAAACAGCTAGGATTTAGAATGTAGATAAATTTTTTTACTTAAAACAACTTAAGTGATATAGAATAATTAAAACTGATACATACTAATAGGCTCATTCAAACATATACTGAAACTTTCCGCCGTGAGAAAAGTGACTGAAACACAATTGTTTCAGTCACTCGGGAGTTTTGAGACCTTAGGCTCAAAACTAAGTCATGGAACTTCTTCGAAGTTCGCTGACGTCCGTACTCACCTAAGGAAAGTTTCTAAGATAACTTTTTCTTCAATCTGAATCTAGCTAATGAAAAGCTAGGGCTTAACTTAGCCTTTAAACGTGACAATGGTTGCGCCACTTCCACCTGCATTTTGGGGGGCATATTCAAAACTTTTGACATGTTTGTTGCGGCGGAGGTACTTGGTCACCCCTTCACGGATAACTCCCGTCCCGATCCCGTGGATGATATCGACTTGGGCCATATTGTTGAGCAACGCCTGATCGATAAAGCCATCTAGCTCTTGCATGGCCTCTTCATAGCGTTTTCCACGGAGGTCCAGACGCGCTCTCGGTCCACTCGTGTTCGAGCGTTTGACGACATTCACCTGACGTTTCTTAGGTTGAGCCGCTTCTTTTTCAGCCTTGATGAGGTTGAATTCTTTTTCTTCCAAGGCCATCTTGATCAAGCCGACTTGCGCCTCCCAGCGACCATCTTTGAGTTGCTTGACCAGGGTTCCGCGTTGACCATAGCTGATAACCAAGATTTCATCTCCTACCTTAGGAGCACGCGCCTTTTTGGCTTTTTTCAAGACCTTGTTTTTAGAAAGGTCGACGGTTTCAGGAGCGAGTTTTTTCAACTGAGCCTTGGCTTCAATGATCTCATGTGGTTTCAACTGGGATTTGGCGTGAAGGCCTTGAAGGATACGGTCACTCTCTGAGAGGGCCATGTCCACAATTTCCTTGGCCTCTTCTCTCGCCTTATTGAGCTCTGTTTCTCTCTCTCTGGTCAATTCGTTATAGAGTTTTCGAAGAGCACGATTGAATTTGAGATTTTCTTGCTCGACCTCTTGAATGGTATCCAAGCGCTTGCGACTTTCTAAGGTCTGCGCCTCCAGTTTTTCAATAATCTGATTGACATCATTATCCGTATTGGTCATCTTCATGGCATCCTGGATAATGGTCTCAGACAAGCCCAAACGGCGGGCAATTTCAAAGGCATTGGAGCGTCCAGGAACTCCTTGCATGAAGCGATAGGTCGGACGCAGACTCGCTGTATCAAATTCCATACTAGCATTTTGCACCCCAGCAGTCTCAATCCCGTAGGCCTTGAGCTCTGGATAGTGGGTCGTCGCCATGGTCTTAATCCCACGTAAACGCAGGTCTTCTAGGATAGCAATAGCAAGGCCAGCCCCCTCTTGAGGATCGGTTCCAGCCCCCAACTCATCCAGAAGGATCAAGGAGGCGGTATCCACTTGATTCAAGATAGATACGATATTGGTCATATGGCTGGAGAAGGTCGACAAGCTCTGCTCGATCGATTGTTCATCTCCAATATCTGCAAAGACTTGTGAGAAGATGCCCACACGACTACCTGGATCCGCTAGGATGGGAAGACCAGACTGGGCCATAATTTGCGCTAGTCCCAGCGTTTTTAGCATGATGGTTTTCCCCCCTGTATTGGGACCGGTAATCACGATTTCTGTCAGGTCCTCGGTAAAATGCAGGTCATTCGCGACAGCATTTTCAATCAAGGGATGACGTAGTTGCAAGAGCTGAATAGAGCGATTGCTGCTAACCTCTGGTACCACTGCCTTACAATCGCGCATAAACCGATACTTGGCCTTGATCAAGTCCAAGTGACCGATAATCCAAGCGTTATTTGCAATCTCTGCTGCATGAGGGCGCAGGGTGTCAGATAATTCCTCCAGAATCTGAATGATTTCATAGCGTTCATCAGCTCGATGGTTGGCAATTTCTTCATTGAGATTGACGACTGCTCGAGGCTCGATATAAACGGTATTCCCACTGGCTGAGATATCGTGGACCACCCCTGCAATCCGGTTGCGATAGGTGTTTTTTACTGGTAGAACATTGCGGCCATTCCGACTAGCAATCACAGCATCCGCCAACATATCGGCCTTGCTTTTCAGCAGGTCTTGTAGAATCTCTCTGACCTGGTGTTCATTTTCCTGGATGCGGCGACGAATTTTGGCCAATTTTTCACTGGCAAAAGACTCGACAAAGCCTCCTTCGTTGATAGCTTGAAGCCCACCTTGTAGACGTGGTAAATCCACCAAGTTGTCAAAGAGGCGATTGAGCCTTTCCAGACGGACATTTTCCAAGTTGTCGTAGAAATCCTTGAGCTCATGTGTCACCCGAAGGACAGCTTTTAACGCTAGTAATTCATCGATATTGAGGGCCGCCTCCATCTCCAAACGCTTGGCGACTGGACGGACATCTTGAATGGTCGACACGGCAAAGCGAGGCTCTTCCAAGAGGATCTGCTCCATATCTTCTAGCTCCATAAAGGCCGCTTCGATGCTTTCTTTTTTATCAGTTGGAGTAAGGGCTGCTAGCTCCATCTCCCCTTGTTCTGTCTGTAGATAGGGTTCGAAGAGTTGCTTGACCTTGTCAAACTCCAGAATATCTAAGATTTTTTTATTCATGTTTCTCCTACAAAAAAAGTGAGCGTCCTTCCTTGAATCGGACTTGTCTCACTCCTTTCTTCATTTTTGCTCCTTAAGCTCCGATAATCGCAGTCACCCACAAGTTGTGGAACAGACTGGAACTGATCGGGGTATGAAGGATGATAAAGCGGATCAATCCACTTGCATTTAGTCTATTTTGGATGGAAGCCATGGGAACTGTTGAGAGAATAGTCAAGCCCATCTGGATCACCAAGAGGGTTATCACGACAGCGATCACACCTGCTCCAATTTGATACTTGCGATCCTCCAATTTTTCTGGCTGGGGAACCAAGTGCATAAAGATTCCAATCACGCGGCCGATCAAATAAACCAGCACAAAAATCAACACATAAGCTAACCCTGCATAAAAGATGTCATCTAATTGAAACAGGTAGCGGTTGGCATAAAAATAATTCACCGATTGCTGAGTGGGACTCGAAAAAGGAACCCATAGAGACAAAACCTTAGCCAGTCCCTTGTAGCTACTACCTGCAATCAAGAGGGCCACCAAGGTCACTAGAAAGTAATAGGACTGGAGGATGATGCCTCTTGCATAGCCAATATAAAAGCTCCATGCCAAAATCAATAAGATTAAGAAAGTTAACATGTATCTCCTCTTATTTAGATGATTTATCCTTTAAGTCGTCTAAAGCTTTGCGACGAAAATCATCTAATTCTGTTTCTTTGTCGTCAAACTCAATCTCGCGATTCAGTTGCATAGACAAACTATTTACTGCCAATAAGATAGCGATGGTTTCATCATCTGCTTCTGGCATTTGTTCCTTAATTGCTTGGTATTTTTCTTTCGCAACACGTTCGACTTCTTCCATAAACAAATTATCATGGTTGGTTGTTAAAGTGAGCGCTTTGTTTCCAAATGTAAATTTATATCTATTTAAGCTCGCCATAAAAATCACCTCACGGTATTATACCAAAAAAGGCTAGCTTTGTCAGTAGCAAAGCCCCTCTTCACAGGGATTTTCCAGTGGATTCTTTCTTTCTTTTTGCTCCCTCTCTCCCTGAATTTGTGGTACAATAGTGGTTATGGAAAGTATGACACTCACTCCAACACAGGAGCAAATCCTTGATTTTGTCCATACCTATCGCAGTTCTCTCACTCAAAGTAAGAACCCTCATATGGATTATTTCTTTCGACTAGAGGGAGCGACCGTTTCGATCTACAAGTCTGGAAAGGTCCTGCTCCAGGGCAATGACCTCACTCCTTACCTGACCTTTTTCGGGCAAGATGCTGGGAACCTTAAGCGTCCTACTTCATCTGCACGACAAGATCTAGCCATGATCGGAACCGATGAGGTCGGAAACGGCTCTTATTTTGGTGGACTCACCGTCGTCGCATCCTTTGTCACACCTGACCAGCACGACTGGCTCAAAAAGCTTGGTGTTGGAGATTCGAAGACCTTGGATGATCGAAAAATTCAGCAATTGGCTCCTCTCCTTGAGGAAAATATCCAGCACCAAGCACTCTTATTGTCTCCAAAGAAGTACAATGAAGTGATCGCTTCTGGTTACAATGCTGTTTCGGTCAAAGTAGCCCTGCACAATCAGGCCATCTACCTTCTGTTAAATAAAGGAGTCCAAGCAGAGCGGATTGTGATTGATGCCTTTACAACTGCTAAAAACTACCAAAAATACGTAAAAGCTGAAAAAAATCAGGTCACGCAAGCCATTGAGTTGGAAGAAAAAGCCGAAAGCAAGTATCTAGCTGTGGCAGTTAGCTCCATCATCGCCCGCAATCTCTTCCTTCAAAATCTGGAAGATCTGGGCAAGGAACTGGGTTTTAATCTTCCTAGTGGAGCAGGGGCCAAATCAGACCAAGTGGCCGCTAAATTACTTCAGACCTACGGGATGAAAGCTCTGGATTATTGTGCCAAACTCCATTTTAAAAACACAGAAAAAGCAAAGAAATTACTAGAAAGATAAGTCATGTCAAAAAGAAGTTCAAAACATACATCGAGCTCACCTGTGGTGAGATTCCTTAAAGAATGGGGCCTCTTCAGCATCATTGTTGGTCTCATCATCGCCTCTCGCATTTACCTCTGGGCTCCAGTCAAGGTAGACGGCCATTCGATGGATCCGACTCTGGCCGATAGCGAGTACCTCCTTGTGGTCAACCACCTCTCAATCGATCGTTTCGACATTGTTGTTGCCAGTGAAAAAGACGACAACGGCAAAACCAAGGACATCGTCAAGCGGGTCATCGGTCTTCCTGGGGATACTATCCAGTACGACAACGATACCCTCTACATCAATGGGAAAAAGACCAATGAGCCTTATTTGAAAAACTATATCGCTCGTTTCAAAAAAGATAAATTGCAATCGACTTACACTGGAAAAGGCTTTGAAGAAAACGGAGAACTCTTCCGTCAATTGGCCAATACAGCTCAAGCCTTTACAGTGGACAAGGATGGCAATCCTAAATTTACCTTGAAGTTGCTTGACGATGAATATCTCTTACTTGGAGATGACCGGATCGTTTCAAAAGATAGCCGTCAGGTCGGAGCTTTCAAGAAAGAACAAATCAAGGGGCAAGCCGTCTTTAGACTATGGCCTATCTACCCTTTCAAAACTTATTAGTATAGATCAACAGACTGAGGCTGAGACAAGTATGTCCCAGCCTTGCTTTATAAAAAGGAAAGAAATGATGGAATATTATTTTTCTGGTACTATTGAGCGCATTATTTTTGAAAATCCCAGTAGTTTTTTTCGAATCCTCCTGCTCGACATTAGCGATACCGATGCCGAAGACTTTGATGATTTTGAGATTATTGTGACGGGCACCATGGCAGATATCATGGAAGGCGAAGACTACACCTTCTGGGGGGAGCTGGTCCATCATCCTAAATACGGAGAACAGCTCAAAATCAGTCGCTATGAACGGGCTAAACCCTCTAGCAAGGGCTTAGTGAAGTATTTTTCCAGCGATCACTTCAAGGGAATCGGTCTCAAAACAGCCCAAAAAATCGTGGATCTCTATGGAGAAGACACCATTGATAAAATCTTAGAAGCCCCTGAAAAATTAGAAGACATCACAGGCCTCTCCAAGAAAAACCGCCTAGCTTTTGTGGATAAACTCCGTCAGAATTACGGAACAGAGCGTATTCTCGCCCAACTAGCCAATTATGGCATTCCCAATAAACTAGCCTTTCAAATCCAGGATTTCTACAAGGAAGAAACGCTCCAGATCGTGGAGCAACAGCCCTACCAATTGGTGGAAGACATCCAAGGAATGGGCTTTAAAATTGCGGACCAACTGGCAGAAGAATTGGGCATCGCAAGTGACGCCCCCGAGCGTTTCCGCGCGGGTCTGATTCACAGTCTCTTCAGCTACTCTATCGAGACTGGAAATACCTATATTGAAGCCAAGGATCTCCTGCGCTATAGCATTGACCTTTTGGAATCAGCGCGTCCAGTAGAATTGGATCCCTCCACTGTCGCCCAAGAATTAGGCCACCTTATCGAGGAAGACAAGGTCCAAAACGTGGATACAAAGATCTTTGACAATAGCCTTTTCTTTGCGGAAGAAGGAATTCGTAGTCACATTGGTCGATTGCTGGAGAAAGGAAAGCAGACTTCATTTAACCCTGAAAAGATCAACCAGGCAATTAAAGAGGTTGAAAAAGATCTGGGGATTCACTACGATGCTATTCAAAAAGAGGCGATTCACCAGGCGATTCAAAACAAGGTCTTTATCCTCACTGGGGGACCGGGAACAGGAAAAACCACCGTTATCAATGGGATGATCAGTGTCTATGCCCAACTCCACCAGCTGGATCTGCGTAAGAAAAAAGACCTTCCGATCCTGCTGGCTGCCCCAACGGGACGGGCAGCTCGGCGCATGAATGAGCTGACAGGACTTCCGAGTGCCACCATCCACCGCCATTTGGGAATGACAGGAGATGATGATACCAGCCACTTAGAGGACTATCTAGATGCAGATTTTATCATTGTGGACGAGTTTTCCATGGTCGATACCTGGCTCGCTAATCAATTAGTCAGCAACATCGCAACCGATACCAAACTCTTGATTGTGGGAGATGCTGACCAATTACCATCCGTCAGTCCTGGACAAGTCCTAGCGGATCTCTTGCAGATCCCAAGCATCCCTCAGACCAAACTCGAACATATTTTCCGTCAGAGTGAAGATTCGACCATTGTCTCACTTGCAGGAGACATTCGCCAGGGTAAGCTTCCTCAAGATTTCACAGAACGAAAAGCCGATCGCTCATACTTCGAAGCTGGAAGCGAACACATCCCTAAGATGATCGAACAGATCACCTCTGCTGCCCTTCGCAGTCAGATCCCGGCTCGAGATATCCAAGTCTTGGCACCGATGTACAAGGGCCAGGCCGGCATTGACAACATCAATACACTCATGCAAGACCTTCTCAATCCAGCCGTCAAAGATCAGGTCGTCTTTGACACGCCAGACTGCCAATACCGCGATGGAGACAAGGTTATCCATCTGGTCAATGATGCAGAAAGCAATGTCTTTAATGGAGATATTGGCTACATTACCGATCTTCTCCCCGGAAAATATACAGAATCGAAGCAAGATGAATTGACTATCCAATTTGATGGCAATGAAATCGTCTACCCGCGCAATGAATGGTACAAGATTCGCTTAGCCTATGCGATGAGTATTCACAAATCGCAAGGAAGCGAATTTCCTGTGGTGATTTTACCCATTACGAATCAAAGCCACCGGATGTTGCAGCGTAATTTGATCTATACCGCCATCACGCGCTCCAAGAGCAAACTCATCCTCTTAGGAGAATACAGCGCCTTTGATTTCGCTACTAAAAATACAGGTACAGCGCGCAAGACCTACTTGGTGGAACGCTTCAAGGACCTGGATGGAGGCGCAGGCACCAAAGCCTCTTCTTCAGCCGTTGCAACGGCTTCTGCTACAGTCGAGTCTACACGAAGCAAGGAAGGGACTGTTGAAAGGAGGGCTGATCCTGACGAACCGACTGTCTATCGACTGACAGAAGACAATCTCCACACCATCTCTCCTATGATCGGACTGACTGAAGAAGAGATTGCAGCCTTTTTTGATGTCAAACAACCTAATTGATACCCCAAAAATTAAAATAATATATTTTTTTAAGGCTCATTCAAATACAGCTGAAACTTTCCGCAGTGAGAAAAGTGCTAGAAACACTATGGTTTCTAGCACTCGGGAGTTTTGAAACTTTAGGTTCAAAACCAAGTCATGGAACTTCGTAGAAGTTCGCTGACGTCCGTACTCACCTAAGGAAAGTTTCTAAGATGACTTTGTCATCAATCTTAGGCGACTAGTGAACAGACTAGTCGTCTTCTTTTTCTTCCACTAAAGGCAACTCGGTATGATCGACGAAATTGGTCATGGTGACACCCAAGAGGCGGATTCCAGTATTTGTCGATTCGATTTCTTGAAAAATATGGCGAGCAGAACGATTGATACGCTCAGCCTCTCGTGTTGGCTCTGTCAATGTCATTCGCTTGGTCAGGGTGGTGAAGTCTCCATAGCGCACTTTTAAGACCAAAGTCTTTCCTTGCTTGCCGTGTTTTTCCAGCGATTGGGCTACCTTACTGGACAGATTGGCAATTTCTTCTAAAATATCATCTTCAGCATAGAGGAGCTTACGGTAGGTCCGCTCTTTTCCGATCGACTTGCGGATGCGATGGCTCTTGACAGGGCTATTGTGAATGCCTCGCGCCTTGCGGAAGAGATCATAGCCAAATCGCCCAAACCGATCAATCAAAGTCATCTCCGGGATGGCTAAAAGATCCGCGCCAGTATAGACACCCATCTCATGTAGTCTCTCTACTGTCTTCTTTCCTACTCCATGAAATTTGGCAATGTCCATTTGGCTCAGGAAATCCTCAGCGTCCTCCGGTAAGACCACCGTTAGGCCACGGGGTTTTTGGTAGTCACTTGCCATCTTGGCCAAAAACTTATTATAAGAAACACCCGCTGAAGCTGTGAGATGCAGCTCTTCCCAGATAGCATGCTGAATCAAGCGGGCGATTTTGACAGCTGATTTGCTCTGGATTTTATTTTCCGTCACATCTAGATAGGCTTCATCAATACTCATGGGCTCGATGAGATCTGTATAACGCTTGAAAATCTCACGGACCTGCTCACCTACTTCTCGGTATTTCTCATAATTTCCAGAGATAAAAATCGCTTGAGGACAAAGGTCCAACGCTTCTTTAGAGCTCATAGCTGAATGAATGCCATATTTCCTTGCTTCATAGTTACAAGTCGAGACAACACCTCTCCCTCCTGACTGACGAGGGTCCTGGCCAATCACGACAGGCTTGCCCTTCAAACTAGGGTTGTCTCTTTCTTCGACGGCAGCAAAAAATGCATCCATATCAATATGAATAATCTTGCGACTGGTATCATTCACTAATGGAAATATCAGCATTTTTCGCCCTCCTTTATTTCTATTATAGGAAGAAAATTTCAGAATTGCAAAAATCGACTCTCCAGAAAACATGAAAATTGATGAAAAACTGTGCTTGTTTTCAAAAATATAGTACAGTATCGCAGAGGATTTGAAACTGTATTACAAAAGAATCTGTTGTTTTTCGCAATTCGCCTTTGTGTAACCGATTTCTGTATGGTATACTACTATTGTAAGTGCAACAGATATAGTTGCTAGAAAGACAATAGAGGAAAATAAAAATGGTTGTTAAAACAGTCGTTGAAGCACAAGATATTTTTGACAAAGCCTGGGAAGGCTTCAAAGGTGAAGATTGGAAAGAAAAAGCAAGCGTTTCTCGCTTCGTTCAAGCTAACTACACACCATATGATGGAGATGAAAGCTTCCTAGCTGGTCCAACTGAACGTTCTCTTCACATCAAAAAAATTGTTGAAGAAACGAAAGCTCATTATGAAGAAACTCGTTTCCCATACGATAACCGTCCAACATCTATCGCTGATATCGCAGCTGGATATATCGATAAAGAAAACGAAGTGATCTTCGGTATCCAAAATGATGAATTATTCAAATTGAACTTTATGCCTCGTGGTGGTATCCGTATGGCGGAAACTACTTTGAAAGAAAATGGATACGAACCAGATCCTGCAGTTCATGAAATCTTCACAAAATACGTTACAACTGTAAACGACGGTATCTTCCGCGCTTACACTTCTAACATCCGTCGTGCACGTCACGCTCACACAGTAACTGGTCTTCCAGATGCATACTCACGTGGACGTATCATCGGGGTTTATGCTCGTTTGGCCCTTTATGGAGCTGACTACTTGATGGCTGAAAAAGCAAACGACTGGAACGCGATTACTGAAATCGATGAAGAAACAATCCGTCTTCGTGAAGAAGTAAACCTTCAATACCAAGCGCTTCAAGAAGTTGTTAAATTGGGTGACCTTTATGGTGTAGACGTACGTCGTCCTGCCTTCGATACAAAAGAAGCAATCCAATGGACAAACATCGCCTTCATGGCTGTCTGCCGTGTGATCAACGGTGCTGCTACTTCTCTTGGACGTGTGCCAATCGTTTTGGATATCTACGCTGAACGTGACTTGGCTCGTGGTACTTACACTGAGTCTGAAATCCAAGAATTCGTTGACGATTTCGTTATGAAATTGCGTACTGTTAAATTTGCTCGTACAAAAGCATACGACCAATTGTACTCAGGTGACCCAACCTTCATCACAACTTCTATGGCTGGTATGGGTAACGACGGACGTCACCGTGTTACGAAGATGGACTACCGTTTCTTGAACACTTTGGACAACATCGGTAACTCTCCAGAACCAAACTTGACAGTTCTTTGGACTGACAAATTGCCATACAGCTTCCGTCGCTACTGTATGCACATGAGC
>JAWGXY010000033.1:0-16338 GCA_032572035.1 Streptococcus parasanguinis | reverse complement strand
ATGTGGCAATTGCCTTAGCGGTGCTAGACCATTGGTTCCGAAATCAAGCAGGTACATGGTCAGATTTTCTGGGCTCTGCTTGCGAGCCAGATCCATAGCTGCTGTCTGTAGGAAAGTGGTCTTTCCTGTCCCTGGACTTCCGTAAAGGAGGATGTTCCCATCTTTTGACAGATCGATGGCGACCGCTTCTTGCTTTTGCGCCTGCGGGATATCGGCTACCCCGATCAGGACGCTTGGAGCTGTCCGTTTTTGCCAAGCCTCGATCGGCACGACCTTGTCCAACTCATCCAGCGTGATCCGCTCTTTGAGCGGTGGCAACCATGGTTGGGCCACAGCTGCGATGCCTTCTTGTTGGTGCAAGTGGTTGATTTCTTGCACGATGACATCCAGCTCTGTCGGCACTTCCTTGATTTCTTCTGCCATATCCAGACCAGAGAGGTCTTGGTTGAGGACTTCGTATTGGCCCAGTTCATTGATCAAGTAGATGGTATGGTCTTCGATCCCTAGCTGGTCCTTCTCAGGCTGGTAGTCTGCTCCTGACCAAGCGGTTTGGAAGAGTTCATAGACTTCGTTATTTCCGACTTGGAGGTAGGCACGACCGGTCTGGGTGATCTCAGCCGCATCTGCCGTCCGCAGCATCTCCATAGAGTCCACACGATCTGCCACCTTGAGGGCTAGCTTGAAGCGGGAGTTGGACCAGATCTGGTCATCCACGACCCCAGAAGGTTTTTGCGTCGCAAGGATCAAGTGCACCCCGAGGGAACGCCCGACACGTGCGATAGAGACCAATTCCTTGATGAAGTCTGGTTGGTTGACCTTGAGTTCGGCGAACTCATCACTGATCAAGAAGAGGTGAGGAAGCGGTTCTGTCGCTTCACCGAGTTTAAATTTCTTTTGGTATTGGTTGATATGGTTGACCCCATATTGACCAAAGAGGCGTTCCCGACGATGGATCTCCGCATTGATAGAGGCTAGGGCCCGCATGGACTGGGCGCCATCCAAGTTGGTGATGGTCCCAAGCAAGTGAGGCAGATCCTTGAAGAGATTGGCCATTCCCCCACCCTTGTAGTCGATGAGGAGGAAAGCCACATCGTGTGGGTGGAAGTTGACGGCAAGGCTCAGGATATAAGACTGAATGGTTTCAGACTTACCAGAACCGGTTGTCCCTGCAATCAAACCGTGTGGTCCATGGGCTTTTTCATGGAGATTGAGGTAGACCAAATCGTCCTTCCCGCGCAGACCAATCGGCACTGCCAAACTTTGGTAAGGGGCATGGCTCTCCCAACGACTCAAGACCTTGAGGTCATTAAAAGTTTCCGCCTGGTACATTTCAAGGAAGGTCACCGAGTCTGGAATTGAACTCTTAAGCTGTTGGATATGCTTGAGAGGGGCAAGGCCACGCGAGATGGCTTCCTTGTCATAACCTTCAGGGAAGTGATCCAATTGGAAGTCAAGCTCACGAAGAACCCCTTCTTGCAAGAGCAATTGCCCTTGGTTGCGGTCCTTGATGGAGATAACGGTTTGGATATTTTCAGAAAGAGATGAGAGCACATCTGCCACATAGATGATAGAGCATCCTAGCTCTGTCGGATCCTCACGGAAGAACTCCATGATGACATGGTCCAAAATCAAGGTTTCATCGGTGATGAGGACCACATAGTGCGGGTGGAAGATCTTGGTATCATTGGCTTTTTCTTCCTCTTTTTGCGCCTGGCGGAGCTTGAGGATTTGGTTAAGACTGTTCAAGACCTGATCTCGTGTCCGCTGATTGTAGACAAAGCTACGGACATTCATATCTTGCAGAGTTGCATGAGGTAACCAGCGCATCCAATCCCAGCTTTCTTTTTCCTCTTCTGGAATGATCGGAATAATGGTCAGATCATGGTAAGAGTGAAAGACAGCTAATTGGGCAACCAGGAGTTGCAACTGTTCTAGCACGATAGGGCGAGGACCGACGTACCCTACAGGTCCCCGATTTAGGCTTGCTACAATCGGAAGATTGTCGATCTTTTGATGAGCTTGGAACAGAGTATAGCCTTCTTCTTCCAATGCATCTTTCTTCCCACTACGCTCTTCCTGACCATATTTGAGCTCATAGCTGGTTGGAACCTTGCCTAAGCCCAAACGATAGGCCAAAAAGTCAAAATGAAGCGGTGTTTTTTCGTAGATCCGCGAGTCATAGCGTTTGACCATCTTGGTCAAATCTTCGATCGCTGGGAAATGGTAAAACATGCCTTCTCGCTGCTTCCGAGATAGCTGTTCCAAGTCCTTGGCCTTGTCCTTGAGATAGAGATGGTAGAGCTCCACGCGCTCTTTCTTGTCTTCTTTGTATTTCTTACGATTCTTGAAGAATCCTTGGACCGAAAAGATCACACTGACCACAGACATGGATACCGTCGCGATGATATAGAGTCCCCGAGGTTGGAAAATGGTGATCAAGAGGGTCACCCCAACCATGATAAGGGGTGGCATGATCAACTTCAAGAGTTCATCCGATGGTTTTTGGGGCTCCGCACCCGGAGGATTGATCAGGATCTTGTCTTCTGAGCTCCGGTAGATGATCCGAGGAGACCGGTGGTACTCTGGATAATCCTTGTAAAAGTCATAGCGCGAATGCAAACGAGGCACCAGATAAGGACTCACTTCGACAGTCCCTTCCACGCCAAATTCTTCTGGATAGAGCTTAAAGGTCACATCCCCAATCGCCAGCTCATCTCCAAAAGCCAGTGGCACAGTCGCTTCAATAACGAGTTTGTGGTTATGGTAGAGTTTTCCAGATAAGAGCTGACAAGTCCAGGTCTGGTCTTTTTTCACAAGGAGAAAGCGCACTGGATAATGCACGCGCACATCCGCACCCTCTTCATCTGCTACCAGGATTTCTTCCTTGTCTAGCAGTTCATAAGTATGGACTTCCCCTGTCGCCAAGTAGCAGACCACATCTCCAAGGATCTTGCTATTTTTAAGCATGCCCTTGTCTTCCCCATATTGGTAGAAGACTTCTCCTTGACTCCATTGGAAATGAAGGGGATGTTCTTGCGAAGAAATGGTCAACTGAGCCGTTTCTTGATTCGATACGGTCGCTGTTTTCCCCTCTTCTAGCGTTAACTCATAGCGAAAACCTTTTTTATAGAGTATGATACGTTTTTTCATAGACTACTCCTTGTGTTCGCTAGACTCAGTTGAGCTTGCTGTTGTAGAAGACGAGCTTTCTGTTGAGGAGCCTTCTGTAGATGAAGCCGTGGTTGAGCTGCTAGTGGAAGATTTGGTTTCATCTGTCTCTGCTTCCAAGAGTTTAGAGCGGGCATCCCAGTATTTCTTGTATTCGCCCTCTAGCTCAGAGAGTTTCTTCTCGCGCTGTTCACCAGAGAGTTTTTCGCTATCGCGTGTCGCCTTGATTTCTTTACGAAGGGCGTAGATGATCAAGTCTGAATCGTCGATCCGCTTGGCTGTATCCAAGGCTTGGGTAAAGTCATGACGGCCGATATAGATCCAGTAGTGAAGATAGAGACTGTCTGACTTGAGCGTGACGTTGTTGAGGATGACCTTCTTTTGGTCCTCTGAGAAATTCAAGCCCTGCAAATAAGACGTCGCCAACTCATATTTCTGCGTCATTGGAAGACTGCTTGGAGCTACTCCCTCTAATTCATCGATCACACCGGTGTAGTCCACCTTGAGATAGGCTGTATCCGCTTGAAGCAACTTTTCTTTAAAGGGTGCTTGGAAAAAGACCAAATAGATCAAAGGCAAAAGTAAGAGGGCCACTACAGCGGAAAGCCATACGGTTGCCAACTTAAAGATTCGGTGTTGACGGCTTGAAACCAAGGTCAAGGTCTTTTCTTCCTCTTCCTTGCGTTCTTGGTAGGCTTTCTCTAAGAGAGCTTTCATCTCTTCTAAGCTAGCAGCATCACGGATTTCTACCAAGAAATCTGGCAGATCTTCTAATTCAAGCGTCCCTTGATAGAGCTCCATGAAATCCCAGTCTCCAAAAAGAGTAACCGCATAGCACTTGGCCTGACGCAAGAATTCATCCTGATCCCACTTGCGCGGCACCATCATTCCCGGAACCCCGCGGTAAGCAATCTTGACTTGCGCATCCTTGGTCACAAACAAATTGATGGGATGCAACATAAAGGTCACCGGAAGCTCCAAGGCCGGCGCCAAATCCAAGACGTTGATGGCTAGACGCAGACGGTCTGATACGGGTAATTCTTGGATTTCTTCAGCACTCAAGCCCAGAGCATCTGTCTGATAGGTCAGATGAATCTGGTCTTGATCCGCTGTCATGCTTTGCTCTAAAAACAAGGGATGATGGAGATCCAAAATCCATAAATTGCGTAAATCCTGGCTATCCACTTCTGAACGCTTAAGGTCCAGCCGCCAGCTTGTTTCTTCTTTTTCAAAACGGAAGACTTGTTCTTCCAGTGTAAATTGTTCTTCTTTCACCTTACCACTCCTCAATCTCGATCAGATCACCACTCGTGATCGGATACTCTTGTACCACCTTGCCTTCATCTAGCAAGATGCCCTTATTTACCACGCGCAACTGATACTTGCTTCTAGGCTCCATGGCAGACCCAAAGATCTGATCCAATTCCCGAATCAAGCGTCGCACCTCCATCCGTGTTGGGATTCGGAGGTCATGGCTTGCACCATTCATACGGAAGGTGACATTGATATGTTGGTCCATTTAGGCCTCTTTTCTATAGATTCGATAGGAAATATAGCCAGCAATTCCAAAGAGAAGAGCACTCCAAGTCAGCATTTGCAAGGCTGGAATAAAATCCGACAAGCTGGCCGAATTGTCCTCCACGTTGGACTCGAATTTAGATAATTTTTGATTTTCAGGCTGGAACAGGTCCGCTTCAGGCCCCGTTTTTTTCTTTCCCTTTATAGCAGAAAACAACTGGCCGTCTGAATCGGTCAATTGTTTCTCTTGCTTGCGTTTTTCATCTGCTAATTTTTTCTGATCCTTCTCATTGAAAAGAGACTCAGTGGCATCCAATTGACCCCCAAGTGTCTTTTCCTGCTCTGTCTCAAGACGTGAGTTGTTGACCTGCAGACGATTATCAATAAAATCATCTGCAGAAACAGCAACTACTGGAATGAGACTAAAGACAAAGAGAAGATACATCATTTTTTTCATAAGCTTGATTCAATTTCCTTTGTTTGAGTAAACTTCTTTGGAATGAAGATATTGGCAACCGCCAAAAGTCCGAAGAAGACCAACAATCCGAAGAAGACGCCGATACCGGCTGTTTGTCCATCAAAGTAACCCGCAAACTGTCCTTCTAAAATAGAAAGGAGGTTGACATTTTTCACCAGTGCTGGAAGGCCTGACAAGGTCGCGGTCGTTCCGATCGCACTTGATAGGTAGACATAGCTGATCAACATGAAGAAGGCTAGTCCCATTCCAATCACACGGAAGTGTTTCAAGAGAAGGTATTGCAGTTGTACCAAGACAAAGCTTGCTAGAACCGCTAAGAATACCCAAGAAGGTACATATTCACGACCAACAGAGAGTTGAATACTTGAAATCATTCCGATCACCAGTCCAAGGATGAGAGAGAGTCCCACAAGGACACCGACAGACAAGAGATCTGATTCTTGCAAACGATCCAATTTGAAACGATCCTTAACCTTACGGATGATTGGCTGAGTCGCAAAGAGATAAGCTGTAAAGAGACTCAAGACTTCCAACATAAAGATCCAGATAAATGGACGGTAGACGTTGATGGTCGCTTTCACAGAAGAAGATTTTTCTGCAACTGGGTTTGACAAGAAGTCAAGCAAGACTTCATTCGGTACTCCGTTTTCATAGGCATTGTTGAAGACTTTACGGAAGGCTTCGACGAAGTTCCCGTTTTCAGACAATTCCTTGTCGAATTCACCCATCAAGCTCTCTGCATTGCTAGACAATTTCTCTGTATTACCTTGGGCTTTTTCCAATTCTTTGTTCAATTGGCTAAAGATTTCATTGGTAGAGTTAGCAGCTTCTACATTGCTACGAGATGAGCTCTTAACGCCTTCTGTCGAGCTCAATAAGGATGTGTATTCAGAACCAAGGGCTGACAAATCTGCATCGGTCTTGGTTTGAGCCTGTGTCACTGTTTCTTGCGCTTTTGATATCTCTTCTAAACGTTTTTGAAGATCAGCATATTGCGTCAATTGATCATTGATATTTTGGGTTAGATCTTTGTTAGTGTTTTCGATTGCTTGAAGATTGGCCTGCAATTGTGGTCCTAAGTCTTGCAACTGTTGGAGTGTACCATCTAACTGGGCTTTCACACTCTTCGTTGCATCCCCAGATTCATCCGTTTCAATACTCTTACGGTAGTCCTTCATGTTACTTGAAACGGCAGCCTTCACGACATCGACCAAAGCGTTTGTCAAATCCATATCTTCGATCGGATCATAGAGCGAATGACGATCTCCCTTGTCATCTTTTGGATAGTAAGCATCGATCAATGCTCCCGCGCGTTGATAATCCAGGGCGATTTCACTAGCTTTCGATGCATAGTTAGCGACAGCTGTTTTTAAATCTTCTGCAGATACGGTCACACTGGTTGAAGAAACTCCATTCACAAGAACTTCAACATCAATCGCGCTTGGCATAGCTCCTCCATCTTCAACAAGGTGAATTTGAATTTGTTTGCCATCTTTCAGTTCGACTTCCTGCTCACCACCACCTGCATAAGTCTGTCCATCATAGGTCCAAGTATCAACCTTGACTCCTGCAGGGACATGAATACTAACTTTCTGTTTTCCAGATTTAGCATTAAGGACAGCCGCAACTGCCGTTGATTTGGCATCTACTTCTGCAGCCAAAGTTTTTAATTCATCAGCATTTCCATTTGCTTTCGCCATCGTTCCAGCAAAAGCACTATCAAAATCAATTGCTGCGTTGAAATTCCCATACTTATTCAGATTAAGACTAGCAGGATCTAAAGACGGAAGTTTTTCAATTGCTTTCCGAATATCTTCATCCGCTTTATTACGTGCTTCACTTAATGTCTTGATACTCGTCTTTCCAAGCAAGGTACGAAGAGTGACTTTTTCTTCTTCTTTTAGACCATAGTAGTCAAGAATCTTCGCTCTTACAGAAGATTCGATGTTATTTTCGTGCTCATCTAATTTGTCGCGTTCTGCCTTGATCCCTTTTTCGAGGTCTGCCACACGATCATTCACATCTTTTGTCAAGCCTGCATAGGTCTTGGTACCTGAAGCATCTCCTTCTGTTTCAGTTGGCTGACTCAATTGTTTGGTAATTGCTTCTTGATTTTGTTGTAGATTTTTATACAACTCTTGGGTCTTTTCACTGACAACAGACTGATTCATAGACATCAGCTGGTTCATGAACTCTTCATGGCTAATTTTATCCTCAGAGCGTTGCTTGATCAATGTGTCGAAGTTTTGACCATACTGATCCTGAGATTGGGTCAATTGATCAAAAGCCTGTGTATAAGACTCAAGGACTGTCTTCAAGGCATTATTCGACTCGACAGAAGACGTAGACAAGCTATAGAGACTTGGGAAGATATTCTTGGAATCCAAGGCCGAATCCAGCAAGTTGCTTCGGTATGAACCAATGTTGGTCGATTGGATCTTGTTACTTGTCTCGACGTTTTTCTGAGCTGTATAGAGGTTGCTCAAAATGCTGACCATATACATATCAACCAACTGGCTATTCAAGTCTGAAACGATATCTTTAGCGACTTTATTGGCCTCGTTTTCAACCTGAGAATTTCCAGCCGCATTGACCTTATACGTCACCGTGGTCTTCTCTGCATTAACCGCGTTCACTTCCAAGACCTTCTCTGAGAAGTCACTTGGAATGACAATCATCAATTGGTACTTGCCATCTGCAAGCCCTGACTCAGCGGCTCCACGAGGGAGTACAGACCAGTTTTGCGAATTATCCCGTTCGATATTCTTTACGTAGCTAGCCCCAAGGTTGTATTCTTTATCATTCAGTTTGACCGCCTTGTCTTCATTGACAACCGCAATGTTGAGCTTGGTGTTTTCTGTCGTTTGCACGGTCTTTGCTTCGTTTTGCTTTTGGTCCTTTTGAACCGTCGTATAAAGACCCACTACAGATCCCATCAAAAGGAGCACAACCGCACTCTGACCGATGTATTTTAACCATTTTTTATTTTTAACTTCCATACCTTTTCCTTTTTCTAATTCATAGATACAAAATAGGGGTTAGGAATTAAGAATCTAACCCCTATTTTCTATATATCAAAAGACAAAAGGGTGATCTACCTACAAGAAGTAAGATCACCTCCAAGACTATCTTAGTGGATTTGTGCAGCGATATCTTGGTCAGTTTGTTCAACGATATCAGCAACTTTGATCAATTGAGCGTTGATGTCTTCCAACAATTGAGCGAATTGTTTGATTTTTGGAGACAATTCGTTGAATTGTGCTTCAAAGCTATCAAATGCAGATCCATCCCAGTTTGCGTCGATGACTTGTTGTTCATGAGTCAAAGTGTTAAGGATTTGATCGATTTCTTGAGAACCTTGTGCATAGCGTTGTGCTGATTGACGTAGTTCTTCTGGAGTTAATTTAATTTGAGCCATATGTTTCTCCTTTTGGGCTGATACCCTTATATTTTTTTCATAAACAATACATTTTAGTACGAATTAGTAAAATGCCAGATAACTGTATATTTTACCTTTTGCTCCCTTTTTGTATTATTTACTTAAAAATATCTTAATGAAATATTGCCAGAATGTCAAGTTTAGAGGGCTAACTGATAAAACATTGTAACTTTGTTACAATCGTGTAATACTTTGTCATAAACCTGTAATATATTTTCTGAATTCCTTGCCCCAGTAGTCTCCAACTAGTATTATTTCCGGAAAGAAAAGAAGACACTCTGTCCTTTTATATTAACTCAACACATAGATAAAAATTGTTGATTTTAGGTGTTTTTAAAAGCAAATTTCGAAGATTTTTGTATATTTTTTCATTTTTAAAACTTTTATGGTATAATGAAACCTGTTCAAAACTTGTTTCATACAAGATCGAACACCATTAACCTATAAGGAGTATATATGAAAAAATTTCTACTTGCCTCTGTCTGTCTACTAGTTCTTACCGCTTGTAGCCAAGGCCAACAAGGCAAAGGAACTACTGCCGCTTCTTCCAAACAAGAGGCCACTCAAAACAAAAAGGAGCAAGTCCAAACCAAGACCTTTGTTAGTGACCTCGGTGATCATCATCAAAACAAAATTCAAATCGGCTACAAAAAAGATGAAATTGTCTCTTTTACTTTCCTTAGTTTTGAACCCATTTCCTCAGATTTGCAAGACATGGATCTTCCTGAATTAAAGGAAATCTACCAAGAAGAATTAGAACATAGCGATATCTATAAAACCTTAAATGGTAAGCCTGGACTTAGCTTCCGCATTCAAATTTCAAAAGATAAACAATCCTATGCTAAAGTCTTACAGGCTGACTTCTCAAAAATCAAGAAAGATGAGTTTGCTACCATCTACGGAGATCAAGGGGAGGAAGAAAGAGCCGAGTTCAAGAAATACCTCAATGGCAAACCTCAAGATCTCTTTACCTATTTCAAAGATCAAGGTCTCAAAGAAGAAAAATAAAAAGAGCTTCCTGAGTTTCATCACCACACTGGTGAGGGCTCAGAAAGCTTTTTCTTATTTGTTCAAGATTGAAAGAGTTTCAAGGAGATTGTCCGCATGAACTTCAATGGTATCTCCTGTCGCTTTGATTTTCACTTCTACGATACCTTCAGCTGCTTTTTTACCAACTGTTACGCGGATTGGAAGTCCAATCAAATCACTATCGCTGAATTTGACACCAGCGCGTTCATTTCGGTCATCCACCAAGACTTCATAGCCTTTATTCACCAAGGCTTCTTCGATCCGATCGGTCAAAGCAAGACTCGCTTCATCTTTAACATTGACTGGAATCAAATGCACATCAAATGGCGCCAATTCTTTAGGGAAGTTAATTCCCCAAGCGTAACGGTATTCCCCTTTTGGAGTCTTATTGACAAAGAGGCGTGCATGTTGCTCCATAACGGCTGAAAGAAGACGGCTGACACCGATCCCGTAGCAGCCCATGATGATTGGAACCGCACGACCGTTTTCGTCCAAGACATCTGCTCCCATGCTAGCGGAGTAGCGTGTGCCGAGTTTGAAAATGTGACCGATTTCGATCCCACGTGCAAAGTTCAAGACCCCTTTCCCATCTGGTGAGATCTCGCCTTCACGAACTTCACGGATATCGACGTATTCTGCAGTAAAGTCACGTCCTGGGTTGACACCAGTCAAGTGGTAGCCTGTTTCATTGGCACCGACTACTGCATTACGGCTGTCTTGGACCTTGCGGTCTGCGATAATCTTAACATTTTCAGGAAGATCAACTGGACCGAGAGAGCCAAAATCAGCTCCCAATAATTCTTTTACTTCCACTTCGGTTGCAGGTTCAAAGAAGTCTGCGCCGAGGTGGTTTTTCAACTTCACTTCATTGAGCTGATCATTACCTACGAGAAGGGCAACAACAGGCTCACCATCTGCGATGTAAACCAAAGTCTTGATAGTAGCTTCTTCTGGAACATTCAAGAATGCAGCTACTTCATCAATCGATTTGACACCTGGTGTTTCCACGCGCTTCACTTCTTCTTCCGCTACGACACGGTTACTTGGCTTGTATTCGTTAGTAGCCATTTCCAAGTTCGCAGCATAGGTTGATTCACTTGAATAGGCAATGGTATCTTCACCAGAGACCATCCATTTGAGCAATTCTGCTTTGATTTCTTCTTGGACTTCTGCTGGGATCTCATCAAAGGAAGCCACTGATTTGTCTAAAACAATCCAACGATCCAAGTCTGTACGAGCAGGTGTAACAGCCATAAACTCTTGGCTATCTTTTCCGCCCATGGCACCACCATCACCGATGATGGCTTTGTAGTCGATGCCACTGCGTGTGAAGATCCGCTCATAAGCTGCCTTGTATTCATCATAAGTGACATCCAAGCTATCGTAGTTAGCATGGAAGCTATAGCCGTCTTTCATGATGAACTCACGGGTCCGAAGAAGACCGTTCCGTGGACGTTTTTCATCGCGGTATTTTGGTTGAATTTGGTAGAGATTCAACGGCAATTGTTTGTAAGATTTTACTGAGTCGCGCACAATAGCGGTAAAGGTTTCTTCGTGAGTTGGACCTAAGATAAAATCAGAGCCTTCACGGTTTTTCAACTTATAGAGGTCTTCTCCGTAAGTTTCGTAACGACCAGATTCACGCCAGAGATCCGCACTCAAAAGGGCTGGAGCAAGCATTTCTACTGCTCCAATTTTTTCAAATTCTTGGCGCATGATGCCTTTTGCTTTTTCAATCACTCGATTAGCTAGTGGCAAATACGAATAGACACCAGCTGATACTTGGCGAACATAACCTGCACGCAACATCAAAGCATGGCTAATGACTTGAGCATCGCTTGGCATTTCGCGAAGCGTTGGAATCAACATTTTACTTTGTTTCATGGACAATATCCTTTTCTATTTCAAAAATAATTTCATAATATCATTCCAGGTGACAGCAATCATCAAAATAACCATTACAGCTACACCTGCAAGCGTCATATAGGTTTCCACTTCCTGTTTCAGTGGCTTTCTCCGGACGACCTCGATCAAATTGATCAAGATTTTCCCACCATCCAAAGCGGGAATCGGGATTAGATTGAAGATCCCAATATTAATAGAGAGCATGGCCATAAGAGACAAGACTGCTGGAATTCCTAATTGAGCAGCTTGTGAGCTGGCATTGTAGATAGCAACCGGTCCACCCAGTTTATTGAGACTAAAGTGGAAAATGATATCTTTCAAAGCTCCCAAAATCCGTGTCGCTGTATTCCAGGTATCTGTAAAACCAGACAAGAGTTTATCCACAAATCCTGTCTTGAGGCCATTTGTCACACCCAAATAGTAACGATTCCCTGACTTAGTTGGCTTCACTTTGACTTCTTTTTCTTGGCCGTCTGTCTTGACCTTCAGGGTCAATTCAGGAGCCGTCTTGCTGTCCTTGGTTGCTTTCTCAACAGCGTCTGTCAGCTCATCCCAGTTGCTAACGGTATCGTTATTGACTTGAAGGATCTGAACATTGTTTTTAACACCAACCTTAGCCAGCGCCCCATCGGGTGCCACCTGAACATTGTTGCTGTAGTAGTCAATCGCACCACCACGCATAAAAGCTAGAAGTGAGTAAACGACAATACTGAGGATAAAGTTGTTCATAGGACCCGCAAAGTTGGTGATCAACCGTCCCCAAATGCTGGCATTCTGATACTGAACATCTCTCGGCGCAATCCGCACTTCCGTCCCATCTTCCTCAACGATGGTCGCATCATGATCAACACTATAAGTCTTGGTCTCATCGAGAACCAAACCCGTAATTTCCAGTTTGTCTTCAAAGTCAAACTGGGTAACATTCATGGGAAGGGCTGTCTGATCCAGATTCTTTCCTGAAAGATTGATCCGGACGACTTTACCAGCCTCATTGAGCGTCAAGCTCACAGGAGTACCGGTCTTAATCTCCGTGGTATCCTCACCCCAGCCAGCCATACGAACATAGCCACCTAAAGGCAGGATCCGAATGGTATAAGCTGTCCCATCCTGACCAATATGAGCAAAGATTTTTGGTCCCATCCCGATCGAGAATTCTCGCACCAGGATGCCCGATTTTTTTGCAAAATAGAAATGACCAAACTCGTGAACGAGAACGATCACTCCAAAAATAACAATAAAGGCAATAAACTGCATCGTTCTATACGTGGTTTCCTTTCTATCTCTTCTGTCTTAGAACAAGCCCAAGAAATGCATCAAGGGAAAGACAAAAATCAAACTATCAAAGCGGTCTAAGACACCGCCATGTCCTGGAATAAATTTCCCAGAATCCTTGACACCAAAGTGGCGTTTGATTGCACTCTCTACCAGGTCGCCAAACTGACCTGCAATACTAAAGAGAATGGTAAAGAAGATCATAGCTAGAAAACCATGTCCACCTGCCACCGAGCGATCCACGATCATATAGATCACAGTTACCGCAACTGCAGACAAGATTCCCCCCAGACTTCCTTCAATCGTTTTATTAGGAGAAACCGCAGGCATAAGCTTACGTTTCCCAAAGCGACTTCCTACTAAATAGGCACCGGAATCTGTCGCCCAGACAATAAAGAGTGCCAATAAGACCTTATCAATACCAGCAATTCGCGCATCCACTAATGAATGGAAACCAAGTCCAACATAAAAGCTAGATGCGATGGGGTAAACCACATCCTCATAATTGTAATTCTGAGCAAGAACAGTTGTTCCCATGAGAATCAAGACAACCAGACCATAGGCAATCATATTGCCATCTGCTGGAAGGTAAGGCAGATAGTCCTCAATCGGCAAGGTTAAGACAAAGGCCGCCAACATGGCTAGCGCTCCTTCAAAGGTCGCTGTTTCAAGCCCCTTCATCTTGAGCAATTCATGAACCCCTAACATAGCGATCAAACCAATTACAATCTGGAAGAACATCCCTCCAACCATTACTGTTGGAATGAAAAAGAGCAGGGCAATTCCTCCAAAAATTACACGTTTTTGTAAATCTTTCGTCATCATTTTCTCCTAAACACCGCCAAATCTCCGGTGGCGATGGCTATATTCTACTACAGCACTTCTTAGTGCCTCTTCTCCAAAATCTGGCCACATGACATCTGTGAAATACAACTCACTGTAGGCGGCCTGCCAAGGAAGGAAATTACTCAAACGGATTTCTCCGCTGGTACGGATAATCAAATCCGGATCCCTTAGGACACGTGGCAAACTCTCGGTATAGAGAGAATCTGCGATCATCTCTTCTGTGATATCTTCTGGACTGAACTTCGCATCCAAGACTTCATGAGCGATCTGCTTCACAGCCTGAGTAATCTCTGCACGTCCACCATAATTGAGTGCGAAATTCAGGATCAAGCCTGTATTGAGATGGGTCATCGCTTCTGCTCTTTCCAAAGCCTCCAGCGTTTCTTTTGGTAATTTCTTGGTATCACCGATCATTTGAATCTTGACATTGTTGCGATGCAATTCGGGGACAAAACGATCATAAAATTCGACCGGCAAGTGCATGATGAACTTGACTTCATCTTCAGGGCGTGTCCAGTTTTCCGTAGAAAAGGCATAGACAGTCAAGACCTGAACCCCCATATTTTTTGCTGCAATCGTCACTTCTTGGAGAGCTTCCATCCCTGCCTTATGACCGAAGACGCGCGGTTGCATCCGCTTTTTCGCCCAGCGACCATTACCATCCATAATGATCCCAATGTGTTTCGGGACTTCTAAAGGTATCTCGATTTTTTCTTTTTTCTTAAAACGAAACATGTTTTTCTACCTATTTCAATATTTATCGCTTCATTATACCATAAATCCCCATAAAATAGGGACTCTGGCCTCTTTTTTGAACTAGCAGGACTTTCCTTCATCACATCGTCCTATTTGCCCACCAAAAAAGAGGCTCTTGCCTCTTCTTTGATGATTATTCTTCGATGGCTGAATCGACATCTGAGCTAGCACCTTCTGTAGCAGTAGCTGAGATTCCTTCTGATACAGGAAGAACTGTTTTGATCGCTCCCAATTCAAAGGTCAGGTAGACACCATCAACATCCAAGACAACGGTCTTGCGATCTGTATCGACTTCATCGATGGTTCCGTACAAGCCACCAATCGTGATGACTTCATTTCCTTTTTGAAGTTTATTCAAACTTTCCATCCGTTTTTGATACTGTTTCTTTTGACTACGGCTCATGAAGTACATCAAACCGACCATAAGAACGAGCATAATTAGCAAACTTCCGCCTTGCATATGTTTCTCCTTTAATTTTCATATATGCTATACTATATCAAATTTTGCCCGTCTTTTCAAGTTTTCCCATCCTCTTCAAGCAAAATCAGACTCCAGTCTCAGAGAGGAGGCAAGTTTTGATAAAAAAGAAAAAAACCACGAAAAGTGGGCTACTGACTAGTCAATCGTAATGCCATACTTTTCATGATTCTCATCATACCAATCAATCAAGGCCAAAGCCGTTTGATAGGTAATATTTTTGATTTTACTCGTTCCCTTCGTCAAAGTCGCCAAGCTCATTTTGCTGATGTTTGTTTCAGTTGCGACACGATAGCTCGTCAAGCGACCGTCAACCATCAGTTGAACAACGGCTTCCACTTTTCTGTATTCGGGAGTTGAGTAGATATCAATTGTATTGCTCATCTTACTTCCATTCCTCAAATTTTATTCTTGTATAGATTATATACTTATTTTCTTTATTTATTAATAATTTTGCTCAAATTGGATTAATTTCACTAATTATTGATGTTTTTTCACCCCAAATAGGGTCTTTTTCGCCTTATACGGCGAATAATTTCCCCCAGGTGGGAAGAAAAAATAAAGACCGCTATATTATAGCAGTCTCTATTTTTCACAAACTAATTCGCCTTAATCTGCTTGTTTATCAGTGTTTTCTTCCTTCTTTGTGTCTTTTTCTCTGATCACAAGCACACCATCTTCCATGTCTGCTTCGAGATGTTTGGCATCCAAGTTATCCAAGTGGAAGTCTGTGACTTTGTCACGGATTTGTTGTTCAACTACCCGACGGAGTGGACGAACACCCATCACTTCATCATAACCTTCTTCAGTCATGTATTCTTTAGCTGCATCGCTCACTGCCAAGTCGATTTCTTTCTTAGAAAGGGTCTTATTGACATCTACCAACATCAAATCAACAATCTTAGAAAGGTCTTCCTTGCTCAAGTGTGAGAATTCAATGACAGCGTTGAAACGGTTCAAGAATTCTGGACGGAAGTAAGGTTTCAAACGATCCATGAGTTCTGGTTTATCCGCATCTTCTGTCAAGTTGGCTTCGTAACCAAAGCCAGCGTTTGAAGTGGCGATAATCACAGTGTTCTTGAAGTTGACCGTGTTCCCTTGACCATCTGTCAAACGACCATCATCCAAAACTTGGAGGAGAAGGGTAATCACTTGAGGATCTGCCTTTTCAATTTCGTCAAGAAGGACGATTGAGTAAGGGTTACGGCGAACACGTTCTGTCAAGGTATTGCTGTTATCATCGTAACCAACATAACCAGCTGTTGTACCAATCAATTTAGAAACGGCTGTGCGGTCGCTGTATTCTGACATGTCCAAACGGATGATGGCATCTTTGGTTCCGAACATATCAAGAGCCAATTGTTTAGCCAACTCAGTTTTACCAACACCAGTAGGACCTACAAAGAGGAAGCTACCGATTGGACGGTTCCCTTCGTCAAATCCTGCACG
>JAWGXY010000032.1:0-16366 GCA_032572035.1 Streptococcus parasanguinis | reverse complement strand
CCCACTCAACCACTGCGTTTTGCTCGACAATCCAAAAATAATTGAGAGGCTAGGACTTTTGTCCCAGCCTCTTGACGGACCTTCCCATAGAATGGTTTAGCCCAATTTATTATTGGCCATGATTTCATCAATAAAGCCATATTCAAGTGTTTCTTGCGCACTCATCCAATTGTCACGTTCAGCATCAGCATGCACTTTTTCAATGGATTGACCTGAATTTTCCGCAAGGATTTTTTCCAAGTTATTCCGTGTTTTGAGCAAGTGTTCTGCTGCAATCGCCATATCGGTTTGTTGGGTACCACCACCAGTACCACCCATTGGTTGGTGAATCATGTACTCAGCGTTTGGCAACATGAAGCGTTTGCCCTTCGCACCGCTTGAAGCGATAATAGTTCCCATAGAAGCGGCCATCCCCATAACAATGGTTTGGACATCTGACTTGATAAAGTTCATGGTATCTACGATGGCGAGACCTGCAGAGACAGAGCCACCTGGTGTATTGATATACATATAGATATCTTTTGTATTATCTTGGGCATCCAAGAAGAGCAATTGAGCGATAATGGAGTTAGCCATTTGGTCCTCAACTGGTCCTGTTACCATGATAATTCGATCTTTCAACAGACGGGAATAAATATCGTAAGAACGTTCTCCACGACTGGTTTGTTCAATAACTACTGGAATCATCTATTCTTCTCCTTTAGTATCCATTCATTCTCACGATTCGTGAGGTTCAAAGTATATGTGCTATTATAAACCAATGGTCAAAAAAGGTCAAATCTTAAGCACCTTTCGGACGAATCATGAATGGCTTCTTATTTGGTACCGAATAAACGGTCACCTGCATCTCCAAGACCAGGAACAATGTAGCCATGTTCATTCAAATGATCATCGAGGGCTGCTGTAAAGATATCAACATCTGGGTGAGCTTCTTGAAGAGCTTTCACCCCTTCTGGCGCTGATACTAGGCAGACAAATTTGATATGGCTAGCGCCGCGTTTTTTCAAGGAATCAATCGCTAGAATAGCGGATCCACCCGTAGCAAGCATCGGGTCTACTACAAAGATACGACGTTGATCAATATCTTCTGGCAATTTCACCAAGTATTCAACTGGTTTCAAGGTTTCTTCATCACGGTACATCCCGATATGGCCAACCTTAGCAGCTGGTACCAAACTCAAGAGACCATCAACCATCCCAATCCCTGCACGAAGAATGGGGACAATAGCCAATTTCTTCCCTGCGATTTGTTTTTGAACGGTTTTGGTAATAGGAGTTTCAATTTCAACATCCTCAAGAGGCAATTCACGCAACACTTCGTAGCCCATCAACATAGCAATCTCATTTACCAATTCACGAAAGGCCTTCGTAGAGGTATCTGTACGACGAAGAATAGACAATTTGTGTTGAATTAGTGGATGTGTAATAACTTCTAGTTTTCCCATTTTTGAGATCCTTCTTTCTAAGCTGCGATCCTTTAAAAAGGAGCTTGGATTGAGAAAGAGTCAAGCTCTCCCTCTTTCTGTTACTCCTTTTTTGATACGCGCAACACGTGGAAATCATCATTTCCAACTTTATATTCGTCTTATTATACCAAATTTTACCAAAAAAAGAGAGCCCTTACACTTAATTTTTTAAGTTCGGACTCACTCTTTCTATCAATCAATTACAACCATTCTTTGTATTTCTTAATATAGATACGTTTGACAACCGTCACACTCAGCATATAGAGGACGATAATCGCAAACAATAGAACAAAGTACAATCCATTTAGTTGGCTCAACTTCAAGATAGAAGCCAAAGGACTATATGGAAGGGAGGTTACAAAGAAGGCTGCTGCTAGGGTCGTCACCACGACTGAGAAGGCTGGACGACTTTGGATAAATGGAAGTTTTGGTGAACGCAACATATGGATAACCATGGTTTGAGACCACATAGATTCGATAAACCATCCAGTTTGGAACACCATGATAAAGGCTGCTGCATCTGCTGCTCCATGGTTGTAGCCATGACCTAAAATCATAGGAACAACAAGGAAGTAAAGAAGCATGTAGGTAATAATATCAAATACAGATGAAATTGGACCAATCCAGGCCATAAAGCGCATGATAGAGTTTGCTTCCCAGATACGAGGTTTCTTGAGAAATTCCTTGTCGACATTGTCAAAAGGAAGGGCGATACAAGAAAGATCATAGATAAGATTGAGCACAATCAAATGAACGGGAGCCATTGGAAGGAAAGGCAAAAAGATGCTGGCAAAGAGAAGAGAGAAGATGTTCCCGAAGTTAGAAGAGACCGTCATCTTGATGTACTTGGTCATATTGGCATAGACCTTGCGGCCTTCGACCAAGCCTTTTTCAAGAACCATCAAGTCCTTATCTAGAAGGATGACATCTGCTGTTTCCTTGGCAATATCCACAGCGGTATCCACGGAGATCCCAACGTCTGAGACCTTCATGGATGGAGCATCGTTGATCCCATCTCCCATGTAACCAACCTTGTGGCCATTATTCTTGAGGCAGAGGATGATCCGCGCTTTTTGATCGGGTGATAGTTTGGCAAAGACCGTTGTTGTTTCCACAACTTGTGCTAACTCTTGGTCTGTCATCGTATCGATTTCGCTTCCCAAAAGAATCCGCTCGACATCTAGTCCTACTTTTTCACAGACAGCTTGGGTGACCTTTTCATTGTCCCCAGTTAAGATCTTGGTGGTTACCCCATATTCTGCAAGAGCTTTGATCGCTGGAGCTGCAGAAGGTTTTGGTGGATCAAGAAAGGCAAGGTAACCAGTTAGGATCATGTCTCGTTCATCTTCAACACTAAAGATGTCATTTTCGTCCAAATCGGTTTTGTAGCTAACACCCAAAACACGAAGTCCTTGTTCATTTAACTGAGCAACTTCAGCGAGGACCTCTTGACGAACTTCATCTGTCAGGCGTTTAATCTCACCTTTGTATTCAACATAAGTCGATACAGAAAGCATTTCTTCCAAGGCACCCTTGGTCACCATGCTGACCACACCGTCTTCGTCTTTGACAATGACACTCATGCGACGACGTTCAAAATCAAAGGGCAATTCATCAATCTTATGGAAGGTTTGATCCAGGTCGCGAACAATTTCATGTTTCTTGGCTTCTTTCTGGGTCCGATTGATAATCGCTCGGTCCATCAAATTTTTTAGCCCGGTTTGGAAATAGGAATTCAAGTAAGCCCGGCGAAGGACTGATAGATCCAACTCGCCATGGATATCAAGCGGATACTCCAAAACGATTTCATCTTGGGTCAAGGTTCCTGTCTTATCAGTACACAAAATATCGATAGCGCCGAGGTCTTGGATGGCATTGAGCTTTTTGATAACGACTTTTTCTTTTGCCATAATGATGGAGCCCTTAGCAAGACTCGCTGTAATAATCATCGGCAGCATTTCCGGAGTCAAACCAACCCCAACGCTGAGGGCAAAGACACCCGCTTCTAACCAGTCACCATCTGTGAGGCCATTGATCACAAAGACAATGGGCACCATCACTAACATGAGCCGAATCAAGAGCCAAGAGATGGTATTCATTTCTCTCTCAAATGAGGTTGGTTCGTCATAAGTGTTGATGGTTTGCTCAATAGCTCCCATCATGGTTTCATCTCCCACGACCAAGACCAAGGCTGTCGCCCGTCCGGAGATGACATTGGTCCCCATAAAGGCCAAACTTTCACTTTCCAAGAGACTATCTAGATTTTGACTGTCGGCTTTTCTGAGACAAACCTTTTCAACAGCATCACTTTCCCCCGTGAGACCAGATTGTTGGACAAAGAAGTCACGGGAATCAATCAAGACCACATCTGCTGGGATCATATCGCCGGCACTCAGTTTGATCACATCACCTACGACGATTTCATCGATCGGAATTTCTTGTTCCGATCCATCACGCAGAACGGTCGCTGTATTGACAATCATACGTGATAAGTTGCTAGCTGCTTTGTCGCTCCGCAATTCTTGAATGAAGCGGATACCACCAGAGATCAAGACCAAGGTCACAATGATGATGGAGGTCGTTGGATCCTGTTCACCTGGTTTTGCTAGCCAGACATTGGTGATGAAGGAAACCAGCGCAATGACCAACAAAATCACCGTAAAAGGATTGATGATCGATTCGTAGATCTTTTTGATCATGGAATCTTCTTGACCTTTTGTGATGACATTTTCGCCATAGGCATCGCGGTTTTCTTCTACTTGATCGTCAACTAAACCAAGGGCGCTGGTTTTGTAGGTGGCAAAGGTGCTTTCAAGTGGTTCTTGAAGAGCCGCAATGAGTCTTTCTTTATTTGTTTGCATTAGTATCTCCTTTTTCAATCAGGAGCCAATCACTTTTGGAGTCCCTACGACACAAATCAGCGATTGGCTGGTTCGGTGCGGTTCGGGATGATCGTCGATTTGTATCATAGCTCTCTCCTTTCTCTTTTCTTGGTAAGGCATAAAAAAGAGTCCTACCCTCGATCGGTAGGACTCATGAAACTCGTCATTTATTTTTCAATCAAAACTCTCAAAAAACTGACCGTCCAAGCTTTAGCTCCACAAGGCAATGAAATGAACTTAGTCTTGACCTTTGCGATCAGAACTGTTGACCAACGAGTAGTGTCTCCACTGCTTTGCGGTAGTCATCCGTATCCTTGTGGTAGCCTCACCTACCGTATTTCGAGTATATTGTACTCCTTCACTTACAGAAAGTCAACACTTATTTGTGAAAAGTTTCCACCAAGCGTTTGGTGATTTCTTCAATGAGGGTGAAGGGAGCTGCCACATTGAGGCGGGCATGCAAGGTTCCTTCTTTTCCGAAATCTGTTCCACGGTTCAAAATCAATTTGGCTTGGTCATGGATTTTAGCATGCAGCTCATCATCGGTATAAGGATAGGCTGAAAAGTCCAACCAAAGAAGATAGGTTCCTTGGGGCTTCATGACACGGATTTTGGTCTTTTCATGCAATTCATCTACGACATAGTCAATGTGTTTTTCAAAGACTTGCTTGAGCTCTGTCAACCAAGGTTTACCATGGCGATAAGCCGCTTCTGTCGCAATATAGCCCAAGCCTGAGATTTCATGTTGGTTATTAGCCAATTGCCGTTGTTTAAAAGCCGTACGAAGCTTTGGATTTTCAATGACCACATAGGAATTTTTTGTTCCTGCAATATTGAAAGTCTTGGTTGCACTGGTTAAGATCAAACTGAAGTCTTTAAAGCTTGGATCAACCGTGTTAAAGCTGGTATGACGGTGGCCAAACAAGGCCAAATCTTGGTGGATCTCATCTGAAACGAGAAGGACACCATGTTTTTGACAGAGGTGGCCGATTTTTTCCAAGACTTCACAATCCCATACACGGCCTCCAGGATTGTGCGGATTACACAAAACATAGAGTTTAACCTCTTGCTCCACAATATCTTTTTCCAGCTGATCAAAATCAATTTGGAAAAGACCATCCTTTTCAACTAATGAATTTTCGATCAATTTTCGACGATTGAGTTTGACACTTCGGGCAAATGGAGGATAGACCGGTGTATTGATTAAGACAGCATCCCCTTCCTTGGTGAAGGCTTGAATAGCTGTTGAAATAGCTGGAACAACGCCTTCGATAAAGACGACAGCTTCCTTGTCAAAGGAATAGCCATGCTCTTCTTTTTCCCAATCAAGGATAGACTGGTAGAGGCTATCCGATGCATAGGTGTAGCCATAGACCATTTGGTCTGCATAGCCGATAACAGCTTCTCGTACTTCTGGAATAACATTAAAATCCATGTCCGCGATCCAAGCTGGAATGATTTCTGGATCGGTCTCTGTTTCTTTCCATTTGTAGGTATGGTGGGTCAAGCGATTCGGTAAAGTCGTGAAATCATATTTGGTCATCTTAAGCCTCCAATGCTTGTTTCAAATCTTCAATCAAATCATCCGCATCTTCGATTCCGATGGACAACCGAAGAAGATCATCTGTCAAACCGTATGAATGACGAACTTCTGCAGGAATGTCCGCGTGAGTTTGGGTGGTAGGATAAGTGATCAAACTTTCAACTCCGCCAAGGCTTTCTGCAAAGGTAAAGACTTGAAGGGAATTCAACAAGTTAGGAATTTTTTTCTCATCTTGAATTTTAAAGGAGACCATTCCACCTTTTCCAGTGTAGAGGACTTCTTTGACCTGAGGGGAGGTTTTCAAAAACTCGACCACCTTGCGAGCATTCTCTGTGGAGCGCTCCATCCGGATAGAGAGCGTTTTGAGACCACGGATCAGCAGATAGCTGTCAAATGGGGAAAGAACAGCACCTGTCGTGTTCAAATTGTAAAAGAGTTTGTCATACAAGTCTGCATCATTTGTCACGACAACACCAGCCAAGACATCGTTGTGACCAGCCAGGTACTTGGTTGCTGAATGAAGAACAATATCCGCTCCCTCTTCAATCGGGCGTTGATAGATCGGGCTATAGAAGGTATTGTCCACCACGACTTTGGCACCTTTTGCATGGGCCAATTTGGCTAAATGAGCAATATCAAATTCCAACATCAATGGATTGGTTGGTGTTTCAATATAGAGGACATCCACCGGACCATGATCTAGATGGTGGATCAGTTCTTCTTCCGTATTGGCATAGGTGAAAGAGAAACGACCTTCTTGCTCTTGTTGGTTAAACCAGCGGAAAGAACCTCCATAAAGGTCACGAACGGCTAAGACTTTTGAACCAACAGGGAAAATGCTAAAAGCAAGCACAATAGCTGACATTCCAGAGCTTGTCGCCAAAGCATAGTCTGCACTTTCGATAGCTGCCAAAGTTTTCTCAGCTGTTGCGCGTGTTGGATTTTTCGTACGGGTATAGTCAAAACCTGTAGACTGACCAAATTCTGGGTGTTGGTAAGTCGTAGAGAAATGCAAAGGAGTCGTCAAAGCTCCCGTTGCTTTATCCGACTTGATTCCTGCCTGTGCCAAGATAGTATTGATATTGCGTTTTTTACTCATATTGCCCTCCGATAAACATTCAATCTAACTGCTTACTATTTTATCACTATTATGAGGAGAGCGGTTTTCCCATTTTCAAGACCTAGCTATAGTTTCAAACTATAAGAAAAGGCTGGGCACTTTTTACCCAACCTCTGATTTATTTAATCCGGAATTTTTGTCTGAGACGTGCAGCTTGACCTCCAATAAAGCGGTCAAAATACCGTAGCCATAATCCTAAGGCTCCATAAATAGCAACTCCTAATCCGCCTATGACGATGATATAAATCATGCTCGATACACGGCCATTTGGTGGGAAAATCCAGCCCAAAATCAAGCCTGCGATCAAGACTCCAAGTAGCATCACTACAGTCAGGATAGAACCAAGCAAGGTCCGCTTGAAGATGATGGTTCGATTAAACTGAGTAATGGTTTGGATCTCCCGATACATGAGAACGATTGGCACCATTAAGGCAATGGTCGTTGACAAAAGCGGCCCATAAGAACGAAAGACCAAAATAAATGGAATTTGTAGGACCAATTTCACCACTACACCATAAAAGAAGTAGCGGATGGCCTTGCGATTTTGAAAGAGGGCTTGAATCATTGGCGATAAGACCGTGTAAAGACCGAGAATTACCGTCTGCAACATCGCTACGATGAAGAGTCCTAAGGCCAAGCTATCTGGTTGCCCATAGAAAACCGTATAAAGTGGTTTTGCGACTGCTACTGCACCAAAGGTGGCTGGAAGCAAGAAAGCTAGCAACATGGTCAAGTTATCCTGTACGAGCTTCCCAGCTGCTTTTAGGTCCCCCTTCACATAATTCTCTGTCAACAGAGGAATCCCAACTCCCCCAATCGAAGTCGCTACTGCTATCAAGATCATGGTAATTTTGTTTGGATTAGCAGAGAAATAACTAAACATGACCATGAGCTGCTTTTGACTATAGTCTGTGAACCAAGACATGACATTGATAAAGGTCATCTGGTCAACAATTTGGAAGAGCTGAATCGCAGAACCAGTAATGATAAAAGGAATAGCTTCCCGAATCGTATCGATCAAGAGAGCCCGAGTGTCAATCCCTTCACTTCCCTCTTGCTTTCTCAAAATAGATGAGAGCAAGCCTGTTTTTGCAAGGTAATAAAAGAGCACCAGAAGGCTCGCTCCCATCCCGATAAAGGCAGCAAAGGTCGACTGCGTAACAGCCTGCACATAATCTCCTGAGCCAATCTTCATAATGAAGAAGGTCGTAAGCAACATCCAGATGACCCGGATGACTTGCTCTGCAATCTGGCTAATGGCGTAAGGTTTCATGTTGTTAAAACCTTGGAAAAATCCACGAATGACACTCATCGAAGGAAAGATCAAGACAGCCCAAGAAAGGCTCTGCATGATCGGAATCAACTCTTTTCCCCCACCTGAAAGGCTCGCAAAGACAGGAGATAAAAGATACATGAGAATGGCAAATCCAAGGCCTAGAATTCCCATGAATTTCAAGAAGCCCCGAATCAAAGCAAAGCTATGATCGGCTTGGTCCCGGGTATTGTATTTGGCTACTTGCTTGGCAACAGCTACAGGTACCCCAGCTGTTGAAATCAAGAGAAACCAAGCGTAGATATTGTATCCCATTGTAAAAAGACCATTGGCTTGTGGCCCATATTTTCCCATCCAAATATACCAAGGAATAATATAAGCGGCTCCTAGCAAACGGCTGATAAAATTGCTGGCTGTCATCCAGGCAGTCCCGCGTAACATCTGGGCTTGCTGGTCATTTTGTTCGTGACTCATAAACGTCCTCTTTCGTTTCTTCTTCTCTTCATTATAAACTTTTCCATGTTACTTGTAAAATTCAGACTTTCGGTTTACAATAGTTTTATGATTACAATTGAACAAACCCTCAACATTTTAAAAGATGACCAAAATTTCCGAGAAGTTCTAATGAATGGTGAATACCATTACCATCTAGAAGGAACAAGTTTTGATGCCATTAGCTATGATAGCCGTAAGGTGTCTGCTAGCACCCTCTTTTTTGTCAAAGGGGCCAGCTTCAAAAAAGAATACCTGGAACAGGCTATTTCTAATGGGCTCGGCTTTTATGTCTCTGAAAAAGATTATGAAGTTGGTATCCCTGCCATTCTTGTCAATGATATCAAACAAGCCATGAGCTTAATTGCCATGGAGTTTTATGGGCACCCTGAGAAACAATTAAAATTATTAGCTTTCACAGGGACCAAGGGAAAGACAACAGCGGCCTACTTTGCTTACCATATTTTGGAACAAAGCTACCGACCAGCTATGCTGTCTACCATGAATACGACACTGGATGGTAAAAACTTCTTTAAATCAGCCCTGACAACACCAGAGAGTTTGGATCTTTTTGCTATGATGGCTCAGGCAGTAGCGAATGATCGGACCCACCTCATTATGGAAGTTTCCAGTCAAGCTTATCTGGTGAAACGGGTTTACGGTCTTACTTTTGATGTTGGTGTTTTCCTCAACATCAGCCCTGACCATATTGGACCGATTGAACATCCAACTTTTGAGGATTATTTCTACCACAAACGTCTCCTCATGAAGAATAGCCAAGCTGTTGTCATCAATAGCGATATGGATCATTTCTCTGTCTTGAAAGAACAAGTCGAGGGCCAGGAGCACGACTTCTATGGTAGCCAGTCTGAGAATCAAATTGAAAACTCCAAAGCTTTCAGCTTCTCAGCTACTGGTAAATTAGCTGGAGACTATGATATCCAACTCATTGGTCGCTTCAACCAAGAAAATGCTGTGGCTGCAGGTCTCGCCTGCCTTCGTCTAGGGGCGAGTCTCGAAGACATCCAAAAAGGAATTTCCAAGACGCGCGTTCCTGGCCGAATGGAAGTCTTGACTCAAAAGAATGGGGCCAAGGTCTTCATCGACTACGCCCATAATGGAGATAGCTTGAAAAAACTGCTCTCAGTTGTCGAAACCCATCAAACCGGAACCATTTCGCTGGTCCTTGGATCAACTGGGAATAAAGGAGAGAGCCGCCGCAAGGACTTTGGCTTGCTCTTAGAAGACCATCCTGAGATCCAAGTCTTCCTCACAGCGGATGACCCTAACTATGAAGATCCTTTGGCCATCGCAGAAGAGATTAGCAGTTTTATCACGCGCCCTGTCGAGAAAATCGCAGATCGCGAGCAAGCCATTCAACTGGCTATGGCGACAACCAGCAAGCCTGAAGATGCTGTTATTATCGCTGGAAAAGGAGCAGACTGCTACCAAATCGTAAATGGCGTAAAAGAAGAGTATCCAGGTGACGCCGCCATCGCTGAACGTTATCTATAATCAAAAAAAACAAGGCTAGGAAGTTTTCCTAGCCTCTTTCTATTGTTTGATAAACATCAGTCTTTCCTTATCCAAGTCCACTGCTAATTCATATTTGCCTTCATCATTTTTGCGGATATAACCTAAGACTTCTAAACTATCGACAAAGATGTCCTTGCGCTTTTGCTGGACTTCTTCTTTTTTGAGAAATTTGAGCAAAAAGCTGGTCATATACTTAAGAGCATACTCGGGATTGACATCTCCCAAGATGGCATAGAGCTTTTCTTGATCCTCCGTCAATGGGTATTGGTGAGCTACCTTATAAAAGTAATTGGAAAGGGTCTGTGCATGTCGCGCAAAGTCCGTCTCCTCTATGAGAATCGCTGCATTGGTCGTGTTACGGAGTTCCGTTTGGAAGACCTTGGCTTTTAATTCTTGATAAACTGCACTGTCCTCTCGGACAAAGACCTCTTGATCCAGGTCCACTCGATCAGCTGACTCCAAGAAGGGCAGGTTGAGGGTGTAGCGTTTATTTTCTCGAAGGATGAAGCCCGCTTTGATATATTCCTCCATCAGCTTATCCACTGGTTGATCTGGAAATTGGGCCTTGATTTGCCGCAGGATCACATCGTCCTGCTGATCCAAAAAGTTGATCAAGTCCTTGAAAAATGGCTGACGTGTCAAACGTGTGGGATTAATGATTGTAATCATCCAAATACCTTTCTTTAAACTGTAGCTGTGGTGATTGGGCTAACTGACTAGGATTGGTCCCGGGCTGATCCAAAGGAACAGCTAGACCGAGCCCTCTGTAATAATCTTCCCAAAACGAACTAATCTCTTGTTCTCCTTCCCCAAACTTCATGGGAATGGTCTCAAAAATAGGAAGTAGTTCAGCAATGAACTGGGAACAGTAATAACCATCTCCATCCGGGTAAAAGGAAGCATTGTAGGGAGCCCCTAAAAGACTCTCTGCTCGTTTTTTGACCTCTGGACAATCAATCTCCGCACAGCGATAAAGGTCATATACTTTCTCAGCTTCAAAGAAATCTTCAGGGGACTGGGCAAGGACGCCACCTTCTACAGTGGCATGATAAATGAATCCGTCCAAAAAGATAGCTACATGGCTATAGTTGCCAGTAGAGGCCTGAATGGCCTGCCCCATTTCTGTGTCTTCTCTAACAAAGATTAAATCACCATTTTCTAGCACGATCTCCTCCTAGCAAAAAAGGAGTCGAAACTCCTTTTAACGATGGTTTTCCCCATTTATCATTAAGCATTAAAGCTTTCTGTCAATTGTGGTACCACTTGTTTCTTACGTGAAACAGCACCTGGAAGGAAAGCGTGGTTGTTTTCAAGTTTGAAGTTGAAAGCTGCTTCTACCTTGTCCATGTTGGCACCAAGGGCCAAAATTTCTGAGTTTGAGTTGACGATATCTGTAATCATCAAAACAAAGTCAGAGTAGCCGTTAGCTGCATTGGCAGCTTGGATAGCTGCTTCGATTTCAGCTTGGCGTTCCAAAACTTCCGCAATATCAACTGTATTCACTTGAGCCACACGAACGTTGTTTCCGTTCAATTCAAAAGTCTTAGCATCGATATCGATCAATTCTTCTGCTGATTTGCTTGCCAAGTTAGTACCAGCCTTGAGCATGGCAAGACCGTATTCTTCCAAGTTGACACCAGCCAATTCAGCCAATTCTGGCGCAATCACTTTATCAGATGGGTGTGTTGTTGGAGATTTCAAAAGAAGAGTATCTGAAATCAAACCTGAAAGCATCAAACCTGCCAATTCTTTTGGCACTGCTACACCGTGTTCTTTGAACATACGGTAAACGATAGAAGATGCTGATCCTACTGGTTCCAAACGCATGTAAAGTGGGCTAGCAGTTTCAAAGTTAGCCACACGGTGGTGATCCACCACACCGTAAACTTCTACTTCAGCGATATCTGAAACAGATTGTTGGAATTCATTGTGGTCCGTCAAGATAACTTGCTCTGCACCTTCTGCTTTAGCTGATGTGATGACGCGTGGTGCTTCCACACCAAAATAGTCCAATACGAAAGCTGTTTCTTCATTCGGAGTTCCAAGAGCCACTGCTTCTGTATCCAAACCATATGCTTCTTTTGCAAGATAAGCAAAAGCTACAGATGAGCCGATAGCATCTGAGTCAGGATTTTGGTGACCAAAAACGAGAATTTTTGACATGTTTCTACCTCTTTATTTCATTTATAGATTCACTCTATTTTAGCACGTTTTGCCATTTAAAGAAAGGGAATAGTTGTGCATTTCAATAGAAAAGACAGCTGGAAGGCCCAACTGTCTATACTTTTTATCCTTTGACCCGTTTCAGGTAATCTTGGTAACTTTCTGTTTCCATCAAATCTTTTGCATTTTGGACCCGTTCTTTTGTCGGTGGTTTCACACCCTCCAATTTGTACGGAATTCCCAATTCACGCCATTTGAATTCCCCCATCGTATGGTAAGGAAGGATCTCAAATTTATCAACATTTTTAAGGGTTTTAACAAATTTTCCAAGCTCGATCAAATCGTCATCTCGGTCTGTAAGCCCAGGTACCAAAACGTGACGAATCCAGACTGGTTTTCCAATATCAGATAAGTACTTGGCACAAGCTAAAATCGTTTTATTGGTATGGCTGGTCACAATTTTGTGTCGTTCATCATTGATTTCCTTGATATCCAGAAGCACCAAGTCTGTCACCGCCATCAAGCGGTCGAATTTTTCCAAATAACGAGGTGTATTCCGGAAAGGAAGGGCACAGGTATCCAAGGTACAATGAATGCCCAACTCTTGAGCCTTGGTGAAGAGGGCAATCAAAAAGTCAATCTGCAAGAGGGCTTCTCCACCACTGACAGTGATTCCCCCTTTTTCGCCCCAAAATCCACGATAACGGAGGGCTTCTTCTAAGACATCATCCACGGTCCGTTCACGGGACTTGTTGGTTTCCATTGCCCAAGTATCTGGATTGTGGCAGTATTGACACCGCATTTGACAGCCTTGAAGGAAGACAATAAAGCGGATCCCAGGCCCGTCTACTGCCCCAAAACTTTCTGTTGAGTGTACCATTCCTGTTACTTTTCCATAGTCAACTGTTTCATTTTCCATTGAGGAACCTCTTCTCTTGAAAACGTTTTATGGTTTTATTATAACACGATTCCATCTATTTTAAAGAGTTTAAGCTTCTTTTTGAAAAGAAACTGTTCTTTTCAGTGTTTTTCATTGTCCTAGTACAGTTTCTAATTTGGCACTATCTGTCCTGTATTTTAGGAGAAAAAAAGGAGCCAGCGACTCCTTTTTTAGATCTTTCTTATGAAACACGTTAGTGAGTAGTCCTTTTCTTCTTATACCAGACAAGACTCATCGTAGCTACTGCCACTCCAAAAAGGGCTAGATAGCTTGTTTCTTGTCCAGTAGATGGAAGGATTTTCCGCTTGCCTGGTGTCTTGGTTTCTGTTGTTGCCTCTTCCTTGTCGTCTTGCTTCTCATCTTCGTTCTTGCCCTTCTCTTTGCTTTCAGATGGTGAACTCTTTTGTTCATTGGCTTGAGCCTGATGAGGGACTAGTTGAGATCCTGTATTCGATGAGGAAGGGCTGGTTTGATCCGTTGCTTGTCCTGTATTCCCTTGTTGATCATCCGTCGGCGTTCCTGGAGTTTGTGCTCCACTAAAGTCGATTTGGACCAAGACAGGATCATGGTCTGATGCACGACCATGTTCCTTCATAAAGGAAGCATTGATATGGACGGGTTCAAACCTTGCTTTGGCTGCCATGTTGTTTGAGATAAAAATGTTATCCAAAACTTGATTGCTTCCACGGTAGAAATAAGAATAGCGATCGCCTGCATCATGTTGGGCCATTAAGTTTGTTAGTTCGTTGCCAGCAAGGATCTGCGCCGTGGTTGAGAAATCGTAGTCATTAAAATCACCCGTCAAAACAAAGGTGGTCTTCGGATTTTGCTTCAAGCCTTCTTGGACGAATTGATGAATGACATTTGCTTGTGCTTCACGAGTTGGCAAGGTATGTTCCACTGCTGGTTGGCTTGCCCCATAAATAGCATCATCTCCAATTTTTGATTTCAAGTGATTGGCAATCACCACAACTGGTTGACCTTTGAATTCAAATTCAACGGCTAAGGACTTGCGAGTATGATCAAACGATGGGTCATTAGGGGCAATCCGAGCTGGATTTTTAACCAGGTGTCCCTTGTCAAATTGCGCTGCCTCGTTGCTAGTTGCTGCCTCTTTTTTGGCTAAGCTCACGCGTTCTGGATTGTAGAGGATTCCCAAACGAATATTGGAACCAGGCTTTCCTCCGTCAGCGCCATCTACTGGAGCAACCTCCGTATACTCATAGCTCTTGCCACCCAATTCCTTGATCCGATTGGCTAGTTTGCGTCCACTTTCAACACCACTGGTCGTTCCGTCATCCACACTACCATTATTGTCCTGCACTTCGATCAAAGTAATGATGTCTGGATTGTAAATTTCATGGATAAAGGAATTGGCAATCAGCGTCACCTTATCCTCTGGGGTTTCATTTTTGGCATTGTTTGCCGAGAAATTTTCAATATTATAGGAAGCAATGGTCAGCTTGTCCTCACTTGGTTGGGTTTGAGCTGCTTGACGCTGCAAGCCACCATCTTGGACCGTCAACTGTTGAGTGGGCTCTAATTTATAGAAGCTATTTCGATACGTTACCACTCCTGTCACATCTTCTGTAAAGTAATCCTTGGCTTTTGCGATAAACTTATTCCCAACATAAACCGGGATTGTCGCTGTATTTTGCTCATGTGGCCGTAGATTCAAACCTCCAATGTTATTTAAAGGAAGGCCTGTAAAATCTTCTCCCAAGACATAGATATCTCCTTTGTACTGGGGACCAAGGACATGCGGTTTCTTCACCACCGTGAGCATTCCTTCCAGGCTTTCCCAATAATCGAGAGCATCAGTTTCTGGAGCATAAGCAGTCGGATTAGGCTTCACCTCCGCTGGCATCCCCGCAGTGATATTCACAGCTTCTGGAAGAGGGGCTGTCCCGTCTTTGGTGATCCAAGCATCGACCAGCATGGTCACCGTTAAACTATTCGTCGGTTCCTTAAAGGTCTTCCCAGCTCCCAAGGTAACCTCTTCCATATAGCCTTCCTTGACGGTACCGGTGATTTTAACCTTGTCACCGACTTTCACCTTGTATTTGGAAACAACATAAATCCCGTCTGAAGTCCGACTATTCCCATCCGATTCAATATCTTGGGCATAAAAACCATAGCGGTCTGTCTTGGTCACCACCGCATTTTTGATGGCTACCTTTTGGCCTTCCAGTGGAGAGCGTTGCGATTCCCCTTGAATGTCCCCGATCTTAACCGTTTTCTCCTCAGTATCATCTGAGGAACTGCTAGATGTCTCTTCTTTATCACTCGAAGCTCTCGTCGTAGCTTCTGGAGTTGTTGTAGTAGCGGAAGTCGAATGATTTGTCGAGCTCTCCTCACTACTAGTGTTCGTCACTAGCGCTGGCTCTGAAGTCGAAGCTGTGGTCTCGTCTGCAACTACCGTGAGGGTACTGCTAAAGACCCCCAACTGACTAGCCAATAAGGCGGCTACTCCCAGTAGGCGAATCTTTTTACCGTTTTTTCTCATGCGTTTCTCCATCCCTAAAAAGTTTTCCTCTTTTATTATAAGGGAATGACTTTGCATTTTCAAGCGCTTTCAAAAATATTTTTCAAAAAGAAAAACACTTCGACCCAAAAAGAAAGAAATTTTGATTTCACCAATCGATAATCGTGACAAAATCTTACTGGATCTTGGAAAAGACCAACACGTGGTGACAGTCCGCTCCCAAGTTCACCTAGCAGACGGACGGCAATTCCAGTTCACCGAAAGCCGACACAAATTAGACAAGTTCCATTTTGTCGACTATGCAGAGCGGAGGAAATAAAGGAGGCTGGGACAAAAGTCCTAGCCTCTCAATTGTTTTTGGAGTGTTGAGCAAGACGCAGTGGTTGAGTGGGCTCTACTACGCTGATTTCATCAGCTTTTACAGCCCTACTCAACTGTGCGGAGGTGGGACGACGAAATCGAATTC
>JAWGXY010000031.1:0-16739 GCA_032572035.1 Streptococcus parasanguinis | reverse complement strand
CATCAATGATGCTTGGATTCGTAAGAAAAAGACCATCAATAAAGAAAGAAAAGCAAAAGGATTGGATCCTATACCGGACAATCGTTGGACCAAAGCTTTAGGGATCTTTATCACCTTTAACACAGTGATGCTGTCCTTCCTGATTTTCTCAGGATTCTTGGATCAACAATGGTTTCCAAAATTGAAATAAAAGGAGAATAGAAAAATGGATGTAAAATCTCAAGTAATTGAAATTATTGACGAATTGTTTATGGAAGATGTCTCAGACATGATGGATGAGGATCTCTTTGATGCGGGTGTCCTTGATAGTATGGGGACAGTCGAATTGATTGTGGAACTGGAAAATCGCTTTGGCATCCGTGTTCCTGTATCTGAATTTGGACGCGATGATTGGAATACTGCTAACAAGATCGTAGAAGGTGTAACGGAGCTTCAGAATGCTTAAGCGTTTGTGGCTGATTTTAGGGCCCGTATTTTGCGCGCTCCTCATGGTAACAGCTTTATTATTCTTTTATCCAATCAATCATAAGCACAACTATACCGAAGAGAAAAAAGCTGCGGTAAGTCTGAATGCAGAAGGATTCAAGAGTCGTACAAAGAAACAAGAAGCACTCTCTGATCCACAGCATCGCTTTGTCCCTTATTTCGGCTCCAGTGAGTGGTTGCGCTTTGATGTGGTGCATCCAGCGGTTTTGGCTGAAAAATATGACCGCAATTACAGACCCTACTTTTTAGGAGAACGTGGTGCGGCTTCTTTGAACCAGTATTTTGGAATGCAACAGATTTTGCCAGAACTCAAGGACAATACAGCTGTTTATGTAGTTTCTCCGCAATGGTTCACTAAGAAGGGATACGATTCCTCTGCTTTTCAACAATTCTTTAATAGCGATCAGTTGAATAGCTTTATTGCCAATCACCAACAGGATGCTGCATCCCAGTATGCTGCAAAGCGTCTGTTACAACAGTATCCAAATGTCGCCTTTCAAAGTGTTGTAACGAAAATTTCTCAAGGAAAGAAAATTTCCAGATTTGATCAGTCTTTGAACCAGTTTGTTTCCCACCTTGTCCAACGCGAAGATGCTTTGTTTAGTAATCTTGCAACGCGTACAAACGGGAATTACGATAAGAAGGTCAAAAAACGTCTACAAGATTTACCAGATCAATTCTCATATGAGAAATTGGAAGAAATTGCAACGGCTGAAGCAAAAGTCAAAACCAATAACAACGACCTTGGAATCAGCAATCATTTTTACAATACTCGTTTAAAAATGAAGTTGAAGAAACTAAAAGGTTTCCAAAAAAACGAATCCTATGTTCAATCTCCTGAGTACAATGACTTGCAATTGGTTCTAGACCAGTTTGCTAAATCTCGGACCAATGTTATCTTTGTCATTCCTCCAGTTAATGCCAAATGGATGAAATACACAGGCTTGAGCCAAGAAAAGTATGAACAGGCTGTTCAAAAGATTCGTTACCAATTGGAAAGTCAAGGATTCACCAATATTGCAGACTTTTCTAAAGATGGTGATCAGCCCTACTTTATGGAAGATACGATTCATATGGGATGGAATGGTTGGCTAGCCTTTGATAAAGCGGTCAATCCCTTTGTCACAAAGGCTGAAAAAGCACCAACTTACCATCTAAATGATCGCTTCTTCAGCAAAGACTGGGCCCAATATAAAGGGACACCAGACGAATTTAAATAATGCTTGATCAAAGGGGGCAGGATCAAATCCTGGCTCCTTGATTTGTGAGGAAAGTGACGAGAAAGTCACAAATAAGCAAGAGAGTTATCCACAGGCTGTGGGAAACTTGCTTGTAAATGGATGAAAGCAAGTCCTGATGCTGACGACGCTTCCTCTTTTGAGGGGGCAAAAGGTGAAAGTTGTCCACATTTTTGTGGATAAGTGATAAAAAACAGTGGATAAGTCAGCTGGTTTGTGAAAAGGAGAATAGTGTGAAAAAAATTTGGTTTTACGCAATCGTTCAGGGAATTGTGATCTTTTTTATTGTGGGTGGCATGACCTATGTGCTTAGGGGAGATTTCTTTTTCCGCTACCTATCCCCTATTTTTGGAATAGCAGCAGCTGTCTTGCGATTTGGGACGGCGACTTTAATGAAGGTGCTAGCACCCACTCTCTACGATGATCCCAAAAAGAAAGAAGAGAGCCACGATAACTAAAGAAGTTGGTGACTGAAAAAGTTGAGCTAAAGGCCACTTTCTGCTGGTCTTTATGGTAAAATAGAAGGAAGAATATTAGTTTGGAGATTAATTAGAAATGAAACGTTCAATGTATGCTGGACGTGTTCGTGAAGAACACATTGGAACTCGTATTACCTTGAAAGGATGGGTTAGCCGTCGTCGTGACTTGGGTGGTTTGATCTTTATCGATCTACGCGACCGCGAAGGAATCATGCAATTGGTGATCAATCCAGAAACAGTTAGTGCAGAAGTGATGGCTACAGCCGAAAGCATCCGTAGTGAATATGTTGTAGAAGTGACAGGTCTTGTAGAAGCTCGTGAACAAGCTAATCCAAACTTGCCTACAGGAGCAGTAGAACTCAAGGTAGAAACTATTACGGTTCTCAATACCGCAAAAACAACACCATTTGAAATCAAGGACGGTATTGAAGCCAATGATGATACTCGTCTTCGTTACCGCTACTTAGACCTTCGTCGTCCTGAGATGTTGGAAAACCTCAAACTTCGTGCAAAAGTAACCCATTCAATCCGCAATTACTTGGATGAATTAGAATTTATTGATGTGGAAACACCGTTTCTTTCTAAGTCAACTCCAGAAGGAGCGCGTGACTATTTGGTTCCTTCCCGTGTCAATAAGGGGCATTTCTATGCCCTTCCACAAAGTCCTCAGATTACAAAACAATTGTTGATGAATGCTGGATTTGATCGCTATTATCAAATCGTGAAGTGTTTCCGTGATGAGGATTTACGGGGAGACCGTCAACCTGAGTTTACACAAGTCGACTTGGAAACTTCTTTCTTGAGTGATCAAGAAATCCAGGATATCACAGAAGGCTTGATTTCACGTGTCATGAAAGAAACCAAGGGAATTGAAGTAACACTCCCATTCCCACGGATGAATTATGATGACGCTATGGCCTTGTATGGTTCAGATAAACCAGATACACGTTTTGAAATGTTGCTCCAAGACTTGACAGAGCTTGTCAAGGGTGTAGACTTCAAAGTCTTCTCAGAAGCTCCGGCAGTTAAGGCGATTGTCGTAAAAGGGGCAGCAGATCATTACTCTCGTAAAGACATCGATAAATTGACAGAAGTTGCGAAGCAATACGGTGCAAAAGGTCTTGCTTGGGTGAAATATGCTGAGGGTGCTTTGAAAGGTCCTGTTGCGAAGTTCTTGACAGACTTGACAAGTGACTTGACAGCTGCTTTACAGTTAGAAGACAAGGATCTAGTTCTCTTTGTAGCAGATACTCTTGAAGTAGCCAATGCAACGCTTGGTGCTTTGCGTGTTCGTCTTGCGAAAGAGCTTGACTTGATTGACAACAATCAATACAACTTCCTTTGGGTAGTGGATTGGCCAATGTTTGAATGGTCTGAAGAAGAAGGCCGTTATATGTCTGCTCACCATCCATTTACACTCCCACAAGCTGAAACAGAGCATGAATTGGAAGGAGATCTTTCAAAAGTTCGAGCAATTGCCTATGATATCGTCTTAAATGGCTATGAATTAGGTGGAGGAAGCCTACGGATTAATCATAAAGATTTACAAGAACGGATGTTTAAGGCACTTGGATTTACAAAAGAAGCTGCCAATGAACAATTTGGTTTCTTGTTGGAAGCAATGGATTATGGTTTCCCACCACATGGAGGATTGGCGATTGGTTTGGACCGCTTCGTGATGCTTCTTGCAGGTGAAGATAATATTCGGGAAGTCATTGCCTTTCCTAAGAATAACAAGGCGACAGATCCAATGACACAAGCTCCTTCTGTCGTTTCTGAAAAGCAATTGGATGAGTTAAATCTTCAAGTAGAAGTAGCAGAGCAAGAATAGGACAAGAGAGAAAAGGGAGAGTCTAGGAATCAGTTGCTCTAAGATTTTCCTTTTCTTCTAATCGATGGATTGAAAATGAAAAAAATTCGCTTTCATAAGCTATTTCGCTATCATGTGCGGCGACTAGCTTATAACATTAAATTATTGCGCGTGCTGAAGAGCATCTCCCGTGAGAAATACGATGAAAAAGTGTCAGCTTCCTTGCTGTATGGTTTTCTATCAGCGATTGCCGTCAACTTCTTCTTTCAACCAGGCCATGTCTACTCCAGCGGTGCAACAGGGCTAGCTCAGATTTTATCTGTCTTGAGCCAACGCTTTATCGGCTTTACGATTCCGGTTTCGTTGACCTTTTATGCCATCAACATCCCTTTGATGATTGTGGCTTGGTATCAAATTGGACATAAATTTACCATCTTTACCTTTATTACAGTTTCGATGAGTTCCCTCTTTATTCAGTTCGTACCAGTGGTTACTTTAACCAACGATCCGATCATGAATGCCTTGTTTGGTGGGGTTGTCATGGGGACAGGGATTGGTTTTGCCCTTCGGAATAACATTTCTAGTGGAGGAACGGATATTGTCAGTTTGACGATTCGAAAACGAACAGGAAAGAATGTCGGCAGCATCTCCTTTTTGGTCAATGGGACCATTATGTTGATTGCAGGTTTGACCTTTGGTTGGAAGTATGCTCTTTACTCTATGATTACCATCTTCGTATCGAGTCGAGTAACGGATGCTGTCTTTACCAAGCAAAAACGGATGCAGGCCATGATTGTAACGAGCCAGCCGGATGCTATTATTGAAAAGATTCATAAAAAATTGCATCGTGGAGCGACCATTATCCACAATGCAGAAGGAACCTATAACCATCAAGAAAAAGCGGTTCTGCTGACAGTTATTACGCGTGCAGAGTTTAATGAATTCAAATATATTATGAAAAAAGCTGATCCTCAGGCTTTTATCACCATTTCAGAAAACGTTCATATCATTGGACGCTTTGTGGAAACAGAAGAATAAAAATAAGGTCCCACATTGTGGTGACCTTATTTTGTTTATTCAGTTTCTCGGAGAAGGAGCCAACTATGGGCGGAAATAGAAAGTTCCTTTCCTTTAGGAATAGGCGTTTGGAGATTTGCATGAGGATAGGCAAATAGCAGTTGACTATCGCTCGAATGTTGATAGGTCATGTCCTGATCACCGATATTAACGAGAATCGTTATTTTTTCACGATTTTTTTCAATCGTGTAGATAAAATGATAATCAGACAACCATTTGACATCACAGTAATCTCGAATCTCTTGTCCTTTTTTCAAACGAAGGAGAGGTTGCGATTTCCGGTAAGCAATCAATTCTTTAAGAAAAGCAAGTTCTTCTTGGCATTTTGAAAGGGATGTCCAGTCCAATTGGTTGAGACTATCTGGCAAGTTATAGGTGTTATCTTCGAGCCCTTTTGTGCGGTAAAATTCTTGACCAGCATGGATAAAAGGTACTCCTTGGGATAATAATACCAAATGAAGAGCGAGGCGTGAGAGAGCTTTTCGCTCCTCTAGACGAATCTCTTCTTTTTCAAGTTGGAAATAATCAAAAACAGTTGCATTGTCATGGCATTCGACGTACTGAATGGCTTGTTGAGGTTGGATGAAATGAGCAGGTCCTACTTTCCCGACATTTGCTGTTAGGATATTAGAAAAATCATTGGCTGGATGTTGACTATCACAACGGTGACCGACTAAGAGTGCTCTCTTGACCGTATCCCGGAAATTATCACTGAAAAAGCCAAAATCTGGTAATCGTTTTGAGTTGTACTGGTGAGCGAGCTGATCTTCAGAGAGGCTTGTATCCATCTTCCACCCTTCCCCATAGAGATAGACATTAGGATAGATTTTACGGAGCTCCTCTGCAATCTCTGTCATGGTTTGAATGTCTATGATTCCCATCAAGTCAAAGCGAAAACCATCAAAGCCGTAGAGGGAAACCCATTGCTTGAGGGATTGCTTGATATAGTGTCTTACCATGGAACGTTCACTTGCGACATCATTCCCACAGAAGGTTCCATTAGTCCTCTCTCCTTCTGCATTATAGCGGTAGAAATAACCGGGTACGATTTGTTCAAATGCATACTCATCGGCCTGGTAGACGTGATTGTAGACCACATCCATGATAACACTGAGATTAGATTGGTGATAGGTTTCAATAGCATCTTGGAGCTCCCAAATCCGTGCATAAGGATCGTTGGGGTCACTGGCATAACTACCTTCTGGAACATTGTATTGGACAGGATCATAACCCCAGTTATAGGCTTTCCATTGATTCTCTTCATCAACACTACCGAAATCATAGACAGGAAGTAACTGTACATGGGTAATGCCAAGTTTTTGAAGGTAATCAAATCCAAGGATTTGACCATTGAGTTGAGGCGATTCTGTCAAGCCTTTAAACTTACCAGGGTGTTTAAAGCCGGCCTCTTTTTGGACAGAGAAGTCCCGAACGCTCATCTCGTAGATGATTGCTTCTGTCGAGTCTAGTTGATGAGCAGCACGTGTGATAGGACGTGTGATCTTCTTGCGGTCGACGACTAAGCTATCTCCAGAGTTTGCTAAAGAGGATAGAGCATAGGGATCGTGGATCCGACGTTCTAGGTCATTGACACGGAACTCATAGTGGTAGGCAGCTCCTTCCCAGTCCCCTTTAAGCAAAAGTTCCCAGACTCCATTTTCTGTACGATGCATTGGATAGACCTGATCTTCGATATGAAGGGTCACATCTTGCGAAATGGGTGCCCAGAATTTAAATTGCGTCTGATTTGGTGTGTAAAAACTTCCTAAATCTTCTCCAGTATAGGTGAAGGTTTGATCGAAAATGGGTTTGCGAACGATGTTTCGATAGTGGAGTATAGAAGAATTTCCAGTAGCATCGTAGATGGTGTACTCTTCTCCGAGTTCAAGTGGAATAGGGCTTAAGAAATAGTCTCCTGTGTCAGTCGCTGCACTTGACGTTTTGACAGGGATTAAGGCAAGATGACCTTGGTTCGTTTTCAAATAAAAAGGAAGGATATGCTCCTCTCCCTTTTGGATACGAATGAGGTCTTGGTCATCTAAATAAGCAGTAAATGTAGACATAAAGACTCCTAAAGTTTCGTAATGGTATGGTCAATCAATTGACGGTAGCAGACGGTTTTTCCTTCTTTGTGATCTTTGATGATTTGAAGGATGGTCCGGACAGATTCACGCCCGAGTTCCACCGCATTGATGTCAATATAGGCTTCAATATCGAGTCGTGGCTTGATCGAATCAAAGGAAATAATCGGGATTGTCAGCTGGTGTTCTAATAGGTATTGGCGCACCCCTTCAGCAACGAGAATATCGGTCGTCATAATCGCATCTAGTTCTGTTAACGGTAGACTCTCCATCATTTGATAAGAATTATCTTCTAACATAAACCCAAATGAAAAATGAACGAGTTTTTCATCGAGAGGAATCCCTGCTTTTTGGAGGGCTTCTTTATAACCTTGGTAGCGGTCTTGAGACACAAACAGCTCTTTGTTTCCCCCGATAAAAGCAATTTTTCGGTAGTTTTGTTGAATGAAATAATCTGTCGCATCAAATGCAGCCTTGATATTATCATTATCCACTAGCGATACAAAAGGTGAAGCTGCCTTTCCGAGAATGAGGAAGGGGAACTTGTCTTTGATCGCAAATTCAACGAGGGGATCATTCGGGTTGGAATAAAGGAAAATCAAACCATCTACACGATTTCCGTAGATGAGTTGTTTGAGGTTGTCGAGCCGCCGTTCTTCATTTTGCCCCGTACAGATTTGGATGGCATAATCATTGTCTGACGCGATCTGGGTAATCCCTCTTAAAACAGTTGGGAAGAAAGGATTCTGGTAGAAGACGTCACTGTCGATTGGTAGGACCAAAGCAATGACTTGACTAGATTGGCTGACAAGGCTGCGAGCATTAAGATTGGGATGGTAGTCCAATTCGACCATGGCCTCACGGACACGTTTTTTTGTTTCATCACTAATCGTGGATTTGTTTTGGATGACGCGCGTGACAGTTGAAGGCGCGACGCCAGCGAGTTTCGCCACATCTTTGATGGTAACACGCATGAGAAAACCTCCTAGTGGTGATAGTCTGGATCACGGAAGTGGGTCTTATAAAATACCATAGCAAGATAGAGTACAAATAAGACATTTTGGATCATGATCGTCGTAGTAAATACTTGATGGAATAGTAAACTGATGAAGACACTCAGTAAAATAGGGAGTCCCAAGCAATTCAGAATACAATTGAAACATTCCTTGAAAGTTTGTAGTGAAAAGAGTCGAGATTTTCGTGTCAAGTAGAGGAAGAAAGATGCCCCTACGATGAGAATCAAATAATTGACTGTCGATAAGAAGCCAGAGAAAATCACGAGAAAGAGACTGACAGGGAGTCGATTTTCACGGAACCAATCGCTAGAGATAGCTTGAGTGAAGCTTTTTTTATCCCGGAGGCTCTCTTGATTGATAGCCTGGTATGAGACGGTAGCGAGTTCTTTATTTTCTTTTGAGATGATCAACTGTTTTCGACCAAAATGGAGGGTTAACTCCTTGCCTTCACTCGCCTTTGCTTCTTGGCCCAAGACAACCTGTCCTTTTGAAGTCTTGTGTACAGGGCTAGTTCCTGTATAGGTGAGCTCTTGGTCTTTGATCACGACGTGTTCTTGGATATCTTTCATGACGTCATTTGATAAGGGATCAAACACATCGCTGACAAAGGTTGTTAAGGGATAGGTTTTGAGTTGAGCGTTTTGAAGAGCCACTGGTAATAGTGTGACAGAAATCAGAAAGAAAGAAGTAAAAATCATTTGGAACCAACTCAGATTTTTGCGGTTTGCAAAAGAAGAGCGGAAATTGAAGATACTTGCGAAATAATTAAAAGGATAGGGCATGAGATGACCTTTCTAAACATAAGAGAATCAGAGGTGCAAAGAGGAATATCTTTGATTGATTTTATTCTTAACGAAGGGTAGTAAAGCATCCACCATACTACCCTTAACTTAAAAATAAAATGTGTTTGAAATAAGGTTCTATTTTATCCTTTATCCCCACCAGCTGTCAAGCCTGAAACAAAGTTCTTTTGTAGGAAGAAGAATAGGATACAGATTGGAACCGCGATCAAAATGGCACCGGCTGCAAAGAAGGCGATTTTTTGATTTTTTTGGTCACTGATAAAGGTTTGAAGACCAACGGCTACCGTATAGTTCACTTCGTCACGAAGCAAGAATTTAGACAAGATATAGTCTCCGAAAGGCCCCATGAAAGCCCAAAGCGCTTGAACGGCAATCATTGGACGAACAAGAGGAAGGACGATTTGCCAGAAGCGACGGAAGTGTCCAGCTCCATCCAATTTCGCAGATTCATCGAGGGAAATTGGAACAGTATCGAAGTATCCCTTCATCAACCAGGCATTCATTGGAATACCACCACCAACATAAAGGAAGATCAAGAACCAAGGTTGGTTCAAGGCATTCAGCATCAAAGCCATAACGAAGAAGGCTGTGAGGGCTGCCATGGTTGGGACCATTTGAATAATCAAGAAGAAGACCAAACTTTGTTTACGCGCCAAGAAATTGTAACGGCTGTATGCGTAACCTGCGAAGGTAACGATACTTGTTTGTACAATCATGGTGATAATGGCGATAACCAAGGTGTTCATATACCAAGTGCCATAATGAGTTTCAGAGAAAAGTTTTGAGAAGTTATCAAAACTAAGATTGCCACTAAAATCAAGTGTAAAGGCACTGACATTCCCTGATTTGAAGGCTGATAGAACCGTAATCAACAATGGATAAATGATAACGATTGAAAGAACCACCATGTACAGGTAAGTCAAGAAATGATTGAGGCGGCGTTTAAATTGAACTGAATTTTTCATTTTATACATCCTCCATATCAAATGCATGTAGTTTCTTGAAGGCAACCATAGAGATTGAGATCACAATCACAGAGATAATCAAGGTTACCGCTGCGGCCATTGAATATTGAGGAGAAGAATTGGTTGTCAACTTGTAGATCCATGAGATCAAGATATCTGTAGATCCGGCGTTTCCTCCGACAGAACCAGGTCCTCCATCGTTAAACAAGTAAATGATGGAGAAGTTATTAAAGTTGAAAGTATATTGACTGATCAAAGTTGGAGCTGCAACAGCCATAATCATTGGGAAAGTGATGCTGCGGAATTTTTGCCAACCGTTGGCACCATCAATATAAGCAGCTTCGTAAAGATCGTTTGGAATAGATTGAAGAATCCCTAAAGTCAAGACGTAAATGTAAGGGAAGCCGAGCCAACCTTGCATCATAATCAAAGCAATTTTTGTCCAAGTAGGATCTGTTTTCCAAGGAATCAAAATGCCATCTAAGAATGGGAAGATCTTCGCAAACAATGGGATAACTTGTGCATTGATAGCACCGACACTATCGTTAAACATATTTGAGAAAGTTAAGATAGTGATGAAGGCTGGAACAGCCCATGGGAGCAAGAAGATAACCCCAAAGATTCGTTTTCCTTTTACGAATGGTTGGTTTGCAACAATAGCGGTCAAGATACCGAGTACGATTTGAAGAGTAGAAGCTGCGAGTGCCCAAATCAAGGTCCAGCCAAGAACAGATGTAAAGGCTGAGCGGAAGGTACTCAAGGTCCACATATTAGTGAAGTTTTGGAACCCGATCCAATCGAGCAAGGTTGTTGGAGCGGTATGTTTGAAGTCGTAGTTGGTAAAGGCGATCATCAAAGTTACTAAAACTGGGAAGATAATCGCAAATGTCATAGCAATGTATGAAGGAATGATCAATAAATATGGGAAGCCATTTTCATAGATCGCATGAACCATATCTTTCAAGGTTTTTGGAACTGCAATCCCGTTGTTGATGCGTTTAGCAACTGTTCCAGCATCCTTAATATTTAAGGCATAAAATAGGAAGTAAACAATGGTAATGATCAAGTGGAAGGCGCCACGAATCAAGATAAAGAGAGAATTATCTTGTCCACGGACGGTTCCAAGTGTAACCAATTTCGCTAATTCTCCAACTCCGATTCCTAGGAAATAGGCGAGAAAGAGAACAGTTACGGCAAGAAAAATATAGCCTTTGGTTTTTTGTTTGTTATAAATTTGCCCAAGACCCGGGATCAAAGAGAGCCACATAGCCTTTTTAGGGTTTTGTTCTGTAGTCATTCAAATCTCCTTATAATGTCCTTGCTAGAGAGCAAGAAGACAAGTCAGACAGTAAGTTGTGTTTGAAAATTGAACATAAGAGGTTGGGACTTTGTCTCCAACCTCTTACTCACACCTAAAAACTGTCTTATTTGCTACCGAATTTTTGTTCGATAGTTTCTTTAATCAATTTCACTGCATCGTCAGCAGATGCTTTTGCAGATTTTTTACCACTTACAGCATCGAAAAGCATAGTAGCAGCTGGATCCCAAACAGCACTCATTTCTGAGATATTTGGCATTGGTTGAGCGTTCTTGAATTGATCAACAACGGCAGTTGTCAATTCATCGTTTTTGCTAACCGCATATTTACGAGCTTCTGTGTTGGCAGGAACTTCATTGGTCTTGTCAAACAAAGCTTTTTGTTGATCAGTACTTGTCAAGAAGTCAATGAATTTTTGAGCGCCATCAAGGTTTTTCGCACCTGCAGGGATAACCCAAGCTTTACCACCACCAAAGGCAGAGTATTGTTTTCCGTTTGGAAGAGTTGGAATCGTTGCGACACCGTAGTTTACTTTAGCTTCTTTCAATGAAGCAGCTTTCCAAGGACCATCGATGATAGCAGCTGTTTTACCTTCTTGGAATTGTGTTTGGATGAAGTTAGCAGCACCTTTTGTATCTTGCAAACCTTTTGGCCATTTAGCATACCAAGTTTTTGCATATTCGATACCATCGATAGAACCTTGGTTGTTCAATCCAATATCTTTAGGATCTGTACCGTCTTTACCAAACACATAACCGCCGTTACCTGAAAGTAAACCGTAAGTGTAGTAGAAGTTTGTCCAGTCAGCTAAGAAGGCAGTTGTTTTACCAGGTTCGCTAGCGAAGTCGTACTTGCTATCTTTTGCAAGATTTTCAAGATCACCAAATGTTTTTGGAGCTTCGCTTAAAAGATCTTTGTTATAGTAGAGAACCAATGTTTCGATGACAGCAGGTGCACCGTAAACTTTACCACCGTTTGTTACAAGAGCTTCAGTTGTTTTATCTGTATGGCTATCTTTGTTTAATGTCACTTCAGCCAATTGACCATCGCTACCAAGACCACCTACACGGTCGTATGGTGCCATCATAACGTCTGGAGCTTTTTTAGATTGGTTATCAAGAGAAAGGTTATCCAATCCACCAAGAGCATCACCAGTCTTGATGTTAATTTTTACGCCATTTTCTTTTTCAAAAGCTTTTGCAGCTTCTTCAACATAAGATTTGTAGCCTTTGTCTACATAGACGTTGATTTCTTTACTTGCCTCAGAAGAACCTGATGAGTTATTGCTACAAGCAGCAAGTAAGAAGCCGGCAAAACCAACTGTACCAAGTACAGCAGCACTACGTAAAATTGTACGTTTCATGATTTATTCCTCCTAAAGAATAAAAAAAGATAATAATTAGAAACCGTTTTAGACAAACGTTTTCCTAAAACGACTTAAGTATATCACAAGGCGAAAACGTTTGCAAGTGATTTTGAGAAAATTTTTTAAAAATATTTTAATTCCGAACTTTCTTCTATAAAATACATTAAATTTGTTGACATTAGCCAAAGGAAAGAATACACTAAGGGGGTGAGGACATTCTGAAAAAAGTTAAAAAAGTTTTTAAGAAATCCCTTGCAGAAAATAGGGAAAAAGTTTATAATAACATGGTACGCAAACGTTTTCGCAAAAATTGCGTAAACTGAGTTGCGCCTGTTCGATTTTTAACAAAGAGTAGAGCCGCTTGAGAGCTGGATACGACTCTGCAACGATACCCATACCGTGCACCGAATCGCAGGCTTCAAAGAAATAAAAAAAGGTGGTAACCCATGAAAAAACGTCAAAGTGGTGTTTTGATGCACATTTCTTCCCTTCCTGGACAATACGGGATCGGATCATTCGGTCAATCAGCATATGATTTTGTTGATTTCCTCGTTCGGACCAAGCAACGTTACTGGCAAATCTTGCCGCTTGGTACAACTAGTTATGGAGATTCTCCATACCAATCTTTCTCAGCTTTTGCTGGGAACACTCATTTTATTGATTTCGATCTTTTGATTGAACGAGGTTTGTTGACAGAAGCAGATCTTAAAGGAGTGGACTTTGGTCAAGATCCTACTCAAGTGGATTATGCAAAGGTTTTCGAACAACGTCGTCCGCTACTTGAAAAAGCCGTTGCGAACTTCTTGAAATCAGGTGATCAAAAAGAATTCCAAGCCTTTTGCGAAGCCAATGCTTCTTGGTTGGAACTATTTGCAGAATACATGGCTATCAAAGAACACTTTGATTTAAAAGCCTGGACAGAATGGCCAGATGCAGCTATTCGTGCACGTGAACCAAAAGCTTTGGCTCAATACCGTGAAGAATTGGCGGATCAATTGACTTACCATCGTGTGACTCAATTCTTCTTCTTCCAACAATGGTTGGCCTTGAAAGCTTATGCCAATGACCATCACATTGAAATCGTCGGAGACATGCCAATCTATGTAGCGGAAGATTCAAGTGACATGTGGGCGAACCCTCATCTCTTCAAAACAGATAAAAACGGGAAAGCGACTTGCATCGCAGGATGCCCGCCAGATGAATTCTCAGCAACTGGTCAACTTTGGGGGAACCCAATCTATGACTGGGAAGCAATGGACAAAGATGGCTACCAATGGTGGATTGAACGCTTGCGTGAAAGCTTCAAGATCTACGACATCGTGCGGATCGACCACTTCCGTGGTTTTGAGTCTTACTGGGAAATCCCTGCTGGATCAGATACAGCAGCACCAGGTAAATGGGTTAAAGGTCCTGGCTACAAACTCTTTGCAGCTGTGAAGGAAGAGCTCGGTGATTTGAACATCATCGCTGAGGACCTTGGCTTTATGACAGATGAAGTCATCGAACTTCGTGAAAGCACTGGCTTCCCAGGAATGAAGATTCTTCAATTTGCCTTCAATCCGGACGATGAAAGTATCGATAGCCCTCACTTGGCACCAAACAATTCTGTGATGTATACAGGAACACATGATAACAACACAGTTCTTGGATGGTACCGCAATGAAATCGACGATCCAACTCGTGAGTACCTTGCTCGTTATACTAACCGGAAAGAGTACGAATCTGTACCGCATGCGATGCTTCGTACAGTCTTTGCTTCCGTCAGCTTCATGGCGATTGCTACTATGCAGGACTTGCTCGAGTTGGATGGTTCAGCTCGGATGAACTTCCCATCTACTCTCGGTGGTAACTGGTCATGGCGAATGACAGCGGATCAATTGACTCCAGCTGTCGAGCAAGAATTGCTTGATTTCACTACGATCTATCGTCGTGAAAACAAAGACTTGAAAAAAGAAGTTAAGAAAGCAAAAAAATAATCTTTCCCCCCTATTAAAATTGTTGAAACAAAGGAGACTCCCAACATGGAATCATTACAAAAATATGTGATTGATCATCATCAAAAAACAATTGCTGAATGTTCAAATGAAGAATTGTACATTGCCTTGCTAAATTACACGAAGCAAGCAAGCGCTCAAAAGAAATTAAATACTGGTAAGAAAAAAGTTTACTACATCTCAGCTGAGTTCTTGATCGGTAAACTCTTGTCTAACAACTTGATCAACTTGGGTCTTTACGACGATGTTAAAAAAGAATTGTCAGATGCTGGTAAAGACTTGATCGAAGTCGAAGAAGTGGAATTGGAACCATCACTTGGTAACGGTGGTTTGGGACGTTTGGCAGCCTGCTTTATCGACTCTATCTCAAGCCTTGGTTTGACAGGGGATGGGGTTGGTTTGAACTACCACTTTGGTTTGTTCCAACAAGTCCTTAAAAACAACCAACAAGAAACGATTCCAAATGCATGGTTGACTGACCAAAGCTGGCTCGTTCGTTCAAGCCGTAGCTACCAAGTGCCATTTGCACACTTCACATTGACTTCTACCCTTTATGATATCGATGTCCCTGGTTACAAGATTGAAACCAAGAACCGTTTGCGTTTGTTCGACTTGGATTCAGTTGATTCATCTATTATTGAAGATGGTATTAACTTTGACAAGACAGATATCGCTCGCAACTTGACCCTCTTCTTGTACCCAGATGATAGTAACCGTCAAGGGGAATTGCTCCGTATCTTCCAACAATACTTCATGGTATCAAACGGTGCACAATTGATCATCGACGAAGCCATCGAAAAAGGAAGCAACTTGCATGACCTTGCTGACTATGCTGTTGTCCAAATCAACGATACTCACCCATCAATGGTCATCCCTGAATTGATCCGTCTTTTGACAGAACGTGGTATTGGAATGGATGAAGCCATCTCTATCGTTCGTAGCATGACGGCTTACACTAACCACACAATCCTTGCAGAAGCCCTTGAAAAATGGCCACTTGAATTTTTGCAAGAAGTGGTTCCTCACTTGGTTCCAATCATTGAAGAATTGGACCGCCGTGTTCGTGCTGAATACAAAGATCCAGCTGTTCAAATCATCGATGAGAATGATCGCGTACATATGGCCCACATGGATATCCACTACGGATACAGTGTAAACGGGGTTGCAGCTCTCCATACAGAAATCTTGAAGAATTCTGAGTTGAAGGCCTTCTACGATATTTACCCTGAAAAATTCAACAACAAAACAAACGGGATTACCTTCCGTCGTTGGCTCATGCATGCCAACCCAACCTTGTCACACTACTTGGATGATATCCTCGGACGTGACTGGCACCATGACGCATCTAAATTGGAAGACCTTCTTTCTTATGAAGATAAAGATGCAGTCAAAGCAAAATTGGAAAACATCAAGTCTCACAACAAACGGAAATTGGCTCGTTTCTTGAAAGACCATCAAGGTGTGGAAATCAATCCAAATTCTATCTTTGATACCCAAATCAAACGTCTTCACGAATACAAACGTCAACAAATGAACGCTTTGTATGTGATCCACAAATACTTGGACATTAAAGCTGGAAATATCCCTGCTCGTCCAATCACTGTTCTCTTTGGTGGTAAAGCAGCTCCTGCCTACACTATTGCACAAGATATCATCCACTTGATCCTTTGCTTGTCTGAAGTGATTGCAAACGATCCAGCAGTAGCTCCACACTTGCAAGTTGTTATGGTAGAAAACTACAACGTAACTGCTGCAAGCTACTTGATCCCAGCTAGCGATATTTCTGAGCAAATCTCTCTTGCTTCGAAAGAAGCTTCAGGTACTGGTAACATGAAATTCATGTTGAATGGTGCATTGACACTTGGTACGATGGATGGAGCTAACGTGGAAATCGCTGAATTGGTTGGACGTGACAACATCTATATCTTCGGTGAAGATTCAGAAACAGTTATCGATCTTTACGCTAAATCAGCATACAAATCAGCAGACTTCTATGAACGTGAAGCCATCAAACCATTGGTAGACTTCATCGTCAGCGATGCCGTTCTTGCTGTTGGGGACAAAGAACGCTTGACTCGTCTTCACAATGAATTGATCAACAAAGAC